>JAYSSW010001131.1:0-5321 GCA_043720335.1 Planctomycetia bacterium | reverse complement strand
GAAGGCTGTAATGGCGAGTCTGGCGGCCTGAAACACCCCTGATTTTCCGTGTTTTCGATTTTTTCACACGCTCTGAGCGCAAGCGAGGGGATCGCAGGAAGCCATCCTTGCCGAAAATACTCGTTCCGCGAGACCTCCAGCGATCCCCTCGCTTGCGCTCAGGGTTAGTGTGGCGTCTGCTGCTGCCGAGTCTCTTTCCTGACCGAGTGAGGTATAAGCCAAGCCACTTTGAAAAACAAGGAGTTGCGCCGGCTGCGTCCCGTCCGGCCTCGATTCGCCACGGGAACAGGCAAGCCCGGGCCGGGCCGGCCGAATTTCCCGAAGCTGGCTTGACTTGCGCCGCAGGCGGGATACGATCAATTCGCTATCCCTTTCCTGTTGGCTCCGCACGGTGCGCGATGGCGAACGAACCGGTCGAAACCGCGCAGCTCAACCACTGGATCGACCGCATCCGCGCGGGAGATGTCGCTGCGCGCGACGACCTGCTGCGCGCGGTCTGCGCTCGGCTGGAGAAGCTGGCGCGGAAGATGCTCCAGCGCTTCCCGTCGGTGAAGCGCTGGGCCGAGACCGACGACGTGCTGCAGAACGCGCTGATGCGGCTGCTCCGCGCATTGGAGCAGGTCCGCCCGGAGTCGGTGCGCGATTTCTTCGGGTTGGCGGCGGAGCAGATGCGCCGCGAACTGCTCGATCTGGCGAGGCGCTTCAACGGCCCCGAAGGCGTCGGCGCGCACCATGCGAGCGGGGTGATGCAGGCCGACGAGGACGGCGGCCCCCGGATGGAGCCGGTCGCCGCGGCGAGCCAAGGCGAGGAGATGGACCGCTGGCTGGCCTTCCACCAGGGGGTCGAGAACCTCCCCGTTGAGGAGCGCGAAACGGTCGGCCTGGTCTTCTACCACGGCTGGACCCAGCAGGCGGTGGCGGACCTGTTCCAGGTGAGCGTCCGCACCGTGCAGCGGCGCTGGGAGTCGGCCATCGTAAAACTGCGCAGCCCGTCGTGACGCACGATGTTCCGGTTGAACGATTCCGTTGTGCTTGAAGGCAGGTATTTCCTTGGACCCGAAAGTCTTGCCGCAGGAGCTGATCCAGGCGTGGCATGAAAGATCGCAGCGGGGCGAGTCGGTCTCGCTGGAGGAGCTGTGCGCGGGTTCGCCCACGAACCTGGAGGCGCTGAAGAAGCATCTCGAAGCGGTCGCGTCGATGCAGGAGTTCCTGCAGCTCTCCGTCGGCCGAACCGCTGAGCTGAGCGCAGGCTCGCCCGACGCCGACACGCTGAACCGGCGCGCGGGCCAGACTTTGCGTGGCGGGGCGGCTCCTCTCCAAGTCATCGCCGGCTACGAGCTGTTGGAGGAGCTGGAGCGCGGCGGCATGGGGATCGTCTACAAGGCGAGGCAGACGAGTTTGAAGCGGCTGGTTGCGCTGAAGATGATCCTGCACGCGTCGCATGCCGATTCCAGCCAGCTGGCACGCTTCCGCGCCGAGGCCGAGGCGGTGGCGATGCTGCATCACCCCAACATCGTGCAGGTCTTCGAGATCGGCGTGCACGAGGGAAGCCCGTACTTCTCGATGGAGTACGTCGAGGGGAACAGCCTGGCGCACCATCTCGCCAAGCAGCTGCTGAACGCCGACGAGGCGGCGGCACTGCTGGTCGAGATCGCCGGCGCGGTGCAGTTCGCGCACGAGAACGGCGTCATCCACCGCGACCTGAAGCCAGCGAACATCCTGATGCAGGGGGGCGACGCCGGTTCGCGGACCAGCAAGCCGTCGAGCAAGCCGTCGAAGACGACGGCCGCAGCGGAGCCGGCGGCGGGGACGCCCAAGGTCACCGACTTCGGGCTGGCCAAGCAGATCGACCGCGACAGCGGCCTGACGCGCACCGGCGCGATCATGGGCACCCCCAGCTACATGGCGCCGGAGCAGGCGAGCGGCAGGCTGGAGGAGATCGGGCCGGCGACCGACGTGTACGCGCTGGGGGCGATCCTGTACGAGTCGCTGACGGGGCGCCCGCCGTTCCGGGGCCCGACGATGCTCGACACGCTGCGCGAGGTGCGCGACCACGAGCCGATCCCGCCGTCGCGGCTGCAGGGCAACGTGCCGCGCGACCTGGAGGTGATCTGCCTGAAGTGCCTGCGCAAGGAGCCGGCCAAGCGCTACGCCAGCGCGAAGGAGCTGGCGGACGACCTGCGCCGCTTCCGCGCCGGCGAGCCGATCCTGGCGCGGCGCACCGGAATGGCGGAGCGGCTGGTCCGCTGGTGCCGGCGCAACAAGCTCGTTGCCGGGCTGCTGGCGACGGTGTTCGTCGCCGTGGCCGCGGGGATGGCGGGCATCGTCCACTTCGGCGTGGAGGCGAACGAGAGTGCGGCCCAGGCGATCGCGGCCCGCGACAAGGCGAAGGACGCCGCCGCCAAGGAGACCGCCGAGCGCGAGAAGGCCCAGGACAGCGCCGCCCGGCTGCACGAGTCGCAGATCCGCCAGAGCGTCGCCACCGGCAGGAGCCTCCACGACGCAGGCAAGCTCAGTGCGAGCCTGTCGTGGTACGCCCGCGCCTGGCAGCTCGACGGCGACAACGATCCGGCGCGCACGCGCAACCACCGCATGCGCCTCGCGCTGACGCTCAACGAGGGGCCTCGCCTCGTCGGCGCCTGCTTCCACGACCAGCCGGTGCTCGACGCCCAGTTCGGCAGGGACGCCAAAACCATCCTCACGCGGACCGACGGGCCGCTCGTGCGTCTCTGGGATCCTTTCACGAGCAAGCCCGCCGCCCCGCCGCTGGCGCACGATGGAACCGTCCACGCCGCGATGTTCAGCCCCGATTTGTCGAAAGTGGTCACCGGGTCCGCCGACGGCCACCTGCGTTTCTGGGACGCCGGATCGGGGAAGCTGCTCCACCAGCTCAAGCAGGACAGCGCCGTCGTCGCGGCCGCCTGCGATCCGCTCGGGCAGACCGTCGCCGCCGCGAGCAAGACGGGCGTCGTGCAGTTCTGGAGCCTGCTGACGGGCGAGCCGGTCGGCAGGTCGCTGCTGCTGCCCGCCCCGGCTTACCACGTCGCGTTCAGCCCCGACGGGACCAGGCTGCTGACGGCCGACGTGAAGGACATGGCCCGCGTCTGGTCGGTCGCCACCGGCGAGGCGGCCGGCCGGGCGATGCCCCACACCGACCAACGCTTCCATAGCGAGCACGCCATCGAGATCCGCTGCTGGCCGACCTTCAGTCCCGACGGCGCCACGGTCGCGGCCGTCACCAACCGCAAAGGGACCAGCGCGACGGAAGTGGCGCTTTGGGACCTGGAAAAAGGCGCGCCTCGCTTCCCTGCGATCAAGCTGGGCTATTTCGTCTACCAGGTGCGGTTCAACCCCAACGGCTCCCGGTTCACGACCGCCAACGGCGACGTCACGCAGGTCCGGGAATCCGCCACCGGCAGGGAGCAGGCGTTCCTCAAGCATCCGCGCGAATCGCCGCATGGCGCCTTCAACCGGGACGCCACGCGCATGGCGACGTGCAGCACCAGCGGCGTGGTCCATGTCTGGGACATCGCGCCGGGAAAGAACAAGGAGAAGGAGGCCCGTCAGGTCCACGAGCCGCTGCGCTGCGCCGACGGCGTCCACGCGCTGCAGTTCTCGAACGACAGCAGGTTCCTCCTCGTGGCCAGCCACGACGGCACCGCCCGCGTGTGGGAGCTTCAGCCCGGCGCGCCGGCGACGCCGTACCAGCACGACTGCGGCCGGGGACATCTGGAACTGGCGCGCACGGGCGTCGGCTTCGAGGCCTTCAGCCCCGACGGCCAACGCAAGCTCCTTTTTCGCCGCGCCGCGCCTCCCGTGCTCTCGGACGCGAACCAAGCCAACACGACGCCCCTGGAGGCCGCGCAGACGCTGGTCCTCGCGCGCTTCAGCGCCGACGGGAAACAGCTTGTCGGGCTCGATTCACAGCGGACGTTGCGCAGCTGGAACGCCGCGACAGGCAAGCGGCGCGGCGAGGCCGTCGTCTGCCCCCTGACGATCGAGCACCTCGAGCTGAGCCGCGACGGCGCCCGGATCCTCACCGTGGAACGGGCGGCCGGCGACGAGTCGGCGAAGCGCGTCGTCACCGTCTGGAACGCCGACACCGGCAAGGCGGTTTTCGGCCCCCTCGACGAATGGGACAGCGGCCCGCAGATCTTCGACCGGCAGGAGTTCCTCGGCCGCTTCACACGCGCCGCGCTTTCGCCCGACGGCGACCGCCTCGCGACCGGATCGAACGCTTCCGGCGTCCTCGCCGTGTGGGACTTGAAATCGAAGGCCGAGACCGCGCGCCGCCGCGTCTTCCACGGCAACCTGCAGGTGCTCCGCTTCAGCGACGACGGCGCCCAGCTCGTGACCTGCGGGTCGGACACCTGCGCCCGCGTGCTGCATGCCGCCGATCTCCAGCCGGCCTGCCCCTCGCTGCTCCACCCGGTCTTCTGCCGCGACGCCGACCTCGATCCCAGCGGCGCCAGCGTGGTCACCGTCGACAGCAAGGGGACCGTCCGCCTGTGGGACTCCCGCAGCGGCGACCTGCTCGGCCAGCTCAATCTCTCCCTCGCCGCCAACCGCGCCCGCTTCAGCGGCGACGGCGGGCGCGTCGTCTTCAGCGACGGCCAGCAGCTCTTCGAACTGCCACGCTTCCACGCCGGGTCCGGCAGCCTGCCTCCGCTGCTGCGGCTGCTGACCGGGCAGGAGATCGACGGCGACGGCAACGTCCGCCCCGTCGAAGGCCGCGTCTTCCTCGACCAGCCCGCGATCCACCGCGACGCCTGGCTCGCCTGGCGCGGCGTGAAATGACCGCCACGCCGCCGCGAGATTTTATTTCCGGAAAGCATGTCGTCTTCGCCCTCCCGCTTCCGCTTCCTGGGTAACGCCAGGCGGAAACGAATCGAACGCGATTCGGGCCTGGCCCCCAAAACAGCCAGACGCGGAGACGTTCGCCATGTTCGGAAAAATCCTCGGCTCCAAGAGCAACAAGACCCCGAAGACCACCTCGTTCAAGCCCGGCCTCGAGAACCTCGAAGCCCGCCAGCTGATGGCCGCCAACCTCACCGCCAGCCTGGTCGCCGAGAACGGCCGCAACATCCTCGTCGTTGAAGGGACGGAGCGGAACGACTCGGTCTACATCGAGTACTCCGTCAATTCGGGCAAGTACTACGTCGGCACCACCTTCGATGGCGAGCAGCTCGGCGCCTTCCGCAACGTCGCCGAGATCCGCATCTGGGCCAATGGCGGCAACGACCGCATCGACCTCCATACCAACGACGGACGCAACCCGCCCAGCGTCAAAGCCATCATCTCCGGCGGCGACGGCAACGACA
>JAYSSW010001130.1:0-5323 GCA_043720335.1 Planctomycetia bacterium | reverse complement strand
CTCGGCGACGGCGAGTCGTTCCTCGCCAGCGACCCCAGCGCCCTCGCCGGCTACAGCCAGCGCGTCGTCTACCTCAACGACCACCAGATGTGCGTCCTCACCCCCGACCGCTGGGAAGTCCTCAACCCCGACCTTGGCGCCGCCGACATGACCGTCCATTCCCTCGACTGGGAACAGGGCGACTCGGGCAAGGGAGACTTCGAGCACCACATGCTCAAGGAGATCTACGAGCAGCCCGAAGTCCTCGAACGCGCGATGGCGGGCCGGCTCAACGAACCCGAAGCGACCGCCCATTTCGGCGGCCTCAACCTCGACCCGCAGCAGCTCCGCCAGATCGACCGCGTCATTTTCACCGCGTGCGGCACCAGCTACCACGCGGCCCTGGTCGGCGAGCATCTCTTCGAGCAGTTCGCCCGCATCCCAGTCGAGGTCGAGTACGCCTCCGAGTTCCGCTACCGCAACGCCCCGCTCGACCGCAACACCGTCGTCATCGGCGTCTCGCAGTCCGGCGAAACCGCCGACACCCTGGCCGCGCTGCGTGAAGCGAAACGCAAGGGGCTGCGCACGCTCGGCATCTGCAACGTCGTCGGCAGCAGCATCGCCCGCGAGGTCGACGGCGGCGTCTACCTGCACGCCGGCCCCGAGATCGGCGTCGCCAGCACCAAGGCGTTCACCGCCCAGGTCACCGTGCTCGCCTTGTTGGCGGTTTACATGGGTCGCATGCGTCACCTGTCGTTCCAGGCGGGCGAGCGCATCCTGGAAGAGCTGAAGCGCATGCCCGACATCCTGCGCGAGACGCTGCGCTGCCACGACCAGGTCGCCGAGATCGCCGCCAAGTACCACCACGCGACGAACATGCTGTACCTGGGTCGGCAGTACCTGTTCCCGATGGCGCTCGAGGGGGCGCTGAAGCTGAAGGAGATCAGCTACATCCACGCGGAAGGATACGCCGCCGCCGAGATGAAGCACGGCCCGATCGCGCTGGTCGACGAGGACACGCCGTCGGTCTTCCTGTGCCCGCACGGCGCGGTGCATGACAAGGTGATGAGCAACCTGGAGGAGATCAAAGCGCGGCGCGGCCCGGTGATCGCGATCGCCTGCGAGGACGACGCCCACGTCGAGGCGAAGGCTGACGACGTGATCCACGTCCCGAACGTGCCGGACTATTTGCAGCCGCTGGTGGTGTCGATCCCGCTGCAACTGCTGGCGTACCACATCGCGCTGCTGCGCGGCTGCGACATCGACAAGCCGCGCAACCTGGCGAAAAGCGTCACCGTGGAATGAACGGGGAGACTAACCGCAGAGACGCAGAGGAAGGCAAAAGGCAGAGAAGACGGGAGAGGGAACGCATCCCAAGCCCCACCATGAGCAACGCGATTGGTGGGGTCAAACCCTGCGACCACTCACCCCCAGGAATCGCTTCGCTCATCCTGGGGCTTGGCGTCCCTTCTCTCTCTTTCTCACTCGCTGCCTTTGCTTTTCCTCTGTGTCCTCTGTGCCTCTGTGGTTCGCACCGTATTTTCTGGAATCAAACCCATGCGGATATGTCTGCTTGAAGATTCGACGGCGGCGTTCCTGGAGCCGCTCGCGCTGACCCGGCCGGTGTTCGATCTGCGCTGCGGGGCGGAGACGCTCGGCGAGCGGCTGCGGCGCGTGCTGGCGGCGGACGAGGTCGGCGCGTGGGTCAGGCCGCACCTCGCGGAGCTGTGCAGCGAAACGCATCCCGACATGCCGGTCAACGACGCCGGCTGGCTGCGCGAGAGGCCGACCGTCCTCGTCAACGCCCGTTGGCTCCCCGACACTGCCGCGCGCATCGACACGTCGGCGCCATGTGTTGGCATCGTCGGCGAGCAGGTCGCGTACCTCGTCCTGCCCGATGCGATCAGCATGCCCGACGCGGACGAACTCGATCTTTGGCTCGCGCGATGGAAGAAACAGCTCCCCGCAGCCACCGCGACCGGCATGATGATCGACCGCGTCTGGGACCTGGTCGACGCCAACGGCGAGATGCTGATTCTCGACGCGGCGTGGTTCACGGCCAAGCACGGCGTCAAGCCGGTGCCGCCCGGCGTGATGGTGCAGGGGCCGCCGGAGCGGCTGGTCATCGCCGACGGGGCGCAGGTGGAGGCGTTCGTCACCATTGACACGCGGCAGGGGCCGGTGCTGATCGAGAAGGGCGCCCATGTCCACGCCTTCAGCCGGATCGAAGGGCCTTGCTTCATCGGCGAGCAGTCGTGGATCGTCGGGGCGAAGATCCGGGCGGGCTGCACGTTCGGCCCGTGGTGCAAGCTCGGCGGCGAGGTCGAAGCCAGCATCGTCCAGGGCTACAGCAACAAGGTCCACGACGGCTTCCTCGGCCACAGCTACCTCGGCGAATGGGTCAACCTCGCTGCAGGCACGCAGACCAGCGACCTGCGCAACGACTACGGCAAGGTGAGCGTCACCGTCAATGGCCAGCGAGCGAACACGGGCCGAACGAAGGTCGGCTCGTGCGTCGGCGACCATGTGAAGACGGGGCTGGGAGCGCTGCTGAACACCGGCAGCATGATCGGCGCGTTCGCCGGCGTGCTGCCGTCGGGCTTCCTCGCGCCGCAGGTGGTGCCGTCGTTCTGCCAGGTGCAGCACGGCCAGCTCCACGAGCAGTGGGATCTGCGCAAGCTGCTGACGACCGCAGCGACGGTGATGCGTCGCCGAGGCCGGGAACTGACAGAAACGCAGCGCGAGTTCTACCACGTCCTCTACGAGATGACCGGCACGCAGCGCCGCAAGACCCTGCGCGAGATCGAGCTGCGCCGGCTGAAACGCAGCGTGCCGTGAGCGGGGGGGAAGTTTCATACCCAGGGACGGCGGTCCCTGGGCTTTCGACATTTCTCTTTCTTTCGATGTCGGATGCCCCCTCTCCGAAGAGGGGCTTTCATCCGGTTCGTTGGGGAATATCATGGCTGGAAACCGGTCCGCCAACCCCGTCGAAGGAACACGCCGATGCCGTCGCGCGAGGTCCGCAAGAAGCGCCGCAAGCCGAAAGCGGCGCCGAAGCTGTCGAAGCTGTTCAAGCCCGACGACATGACGCTGGAGCAGTGGCAGCTCGAACTCAGGCGCCAGCACGGCCGCGACCAGGCGTTCGACCTGCGCAACCTTGGCGACGACCCGGTCTTCTCCGAGTTCGAGGTCCGCAACCCGCGGAGCCAAAGCGCCTACCGCGTCGTCGTCCGAGGCCGGCAGCCCGGCGACAACCACTGCACCTGCGGCGACTTCGCCACCAACACGCTTGGCACCTGCAAGCACATCGAGTTCGCGCTCGGCCGCCTCGAACGCCGCCGCGAGAACAAGGCCGCCCTCCGCGCGGGCTACCAGCCCCCCTTCAGCGAAGTGCTGCTCGCCTACGGCAACCGCCGCGAGGTCCGCTTCCGCGCCGGCGCCGAATGCCCTGGCGACGCTGGCGGCGAAGTTCTTCGGCGGCGTCGGCCACGAGATCCGCTGCCGGCCCGACGTGATGCAGTACCTCGCCGAGCAGCACGACGCCGAACGCCGCGCGGCCATCATTCAACGCGAGTACCCGCGCGGCATCCGCAGCGCGGCTTTGAAGAAGCTGGTGAAGGTGCCGCTCTACGACTACCAGGCCGAGGGCGCCCTGTTCGCCGCGAAAACGGGGCGCTGCCTGATCGGCGACGAGATGGGCCTGGGCAAGACGATCCAGGCCGTCGCCGCAGCGGAAATCATGGCCCGGCATTTCGGCGCCGAGCGCGTGTTGATTCTGTGCCCCACCTCGCTCAAGCACCAGTGGCAGCGCGAGATCGAACGCTTCGTCGACCGCACCGTGCAGGTGGTCAACGGCCTGCGTCCCGCGCGAGCCGAGCAGTTCCGCGAGCCGAGCTTCTTCAAGATCCTCAACTACGACACCGTCCACGTCGACCTCGACCTGATCGAACGCTGGTCGCCCGACCTGGTGATCCTCGACGAGGCGCAGCGCATCAAGAACTGGACAACTCGTGTCGCTCGCAGCGTCAAGCGGATCAGCACGCCGTACGCCATCGTGCTGACTGGCACGCCGCTGGAGAACCGGCTGGAGGAGCTGGTGTCGATCGTGCAGTTCGTCGACCGTCACCGCCTGGGACCGACCTTCCAGCTGCTCGACAAGCACCAGACGCGCGACGAGGCGGGGAAGGTGGTGGGCTACACGAAGCTCGACGAGATCGGCCGGACGCTGGAGCCGATCCTGCTGCGGCGCCGCAAGGCCGCCGTGCTGGACCAGCTGCCGGGCCGCATCGACCAGAACTACTTCGTGCCGATGACCGAGCTGCAGATGAAGCTGCACCAGGAGAACAAGGAGCTGGTCAGCCGCATCGTCCTCAAGTGGCGTCGGCACCGCTTCCTCTCGGAAGCCGACAAGCAGAAGCTGATGATCGGCCTGCAGAACATGCGCATGGCGTGCGACAGCTCGTACCTGCTCGACCAGAGCACCAACGAGGGCTGCAAGGCCGACGAGCTGGCGACCGTGCTGGGCGAGATGTTCGAGAACGGCGCCGGCAAGGCGGTCGTCTTCAGCCAGTGGCTGCGCATGCACGAGGTGATCGCCCCGGTGATGCAGGAGCAGGGCTGGAACCACGTCCTCTTCCACGGCGGCGTCCCCAGCGGCAAGCGGCAGGCCCTCGTCGACCGCTTCCGCGACGACCCCGACTGCCGGCTTTTCTTGTCCACCGACGCCGGCGGCGTGGGGCTGAACCTGCAGTTCGCCCATGTCGTGGTCAACATGGACCTGCCGTGGAATCCGGCGATCCTGGAGCAGCGCATCGGCCGCGTCCATCGCATCGGGCAGAAGCAGCCGGTGCAGGTGGTCAACTTCGTCGCCAAGGGGACCATCGAGGAGGGGATGCTGTCGGTGCTGAAGTTCAAGAAGTCGCTGTTCGCCGGCGTGCTGGACGGCGGCGAGAACGAGATCTTCATGGGGGGCAGCCGCTTCACGAAGTTCATCGAGTCGGTGGAGGGGGCAACGGGAGCGATCCCCGCCGCCGAGCCGAGCGCTGCAGCGACGACGCCGGAGACGCCGGAACCCGCCGCGCCGGAAACGCCGGCCGCCGACCCGTGGGCGGGGCTGCTGCAAACGGGGCTGGCGTTCCTGGAGACGCTGTCGAGCGCGGCCCAGGTGAAGCCGGGCGTGTCGAACCCGCTGGTTCGGCACGACGAGAAGACCGGCGAGCCGTACCTGAAGCTGCCGCTGCCGCAGCCGGAAGTGCTGAACCAGGCTCTGCAAGGCTTGCAGGGGTTGCTGGCACTGTTGGGGAAGAAGTAGAAAAAAGTAACCGTTCACCGGCTTTTCCCAGGC
>JAYSSW010001129.1:0-11277 GCA_043720335.1 Planctomycetia bacterium | reverse complement strand
GCTCCGCTGCGCGTCGCGGCTAAACATTAGGCAGTGCAAGCGCCAAACGGGGAAGGTTCAACCCCCGTACGCGCTGTAGCGGCGCAGGCCGATCTGGTAGAGCCAGCGGCTCATCAGCACGAAGAAGACGGCCCAGAACAGCTCCATGCCCAGGCCGAACCAGAGTTCGGCCCCCTGGACTTTGTTGAGGAACACCATCGCGGGGAAGTAGGCGAGGTAGCGGAACGGCAGGAAGTCGAGGAAGTCGAGCAGCAGCGGGTACTGCTGGCGGATCAGGTCGAGCGGGAACATGTGGCCTGAGACGAAGAAGTTGAGCGTGCCGATGATGTAGAGGAACGAGGTGACATCAAGCAGCCAGAAGCCGATCATGCCGATGCAGGCCTCGAAGAAGAAGCCGATGACAAACGCGAGAACCAGCGACACGGCGTAGAGTGCGAGCGTGCCGGCGTCGGGCCAGCCGGTGAACACGTCGCGGCACAGGAAGAACAGCAGCGCATACGGCAGCGACGTGGTCGCGATGTAGGCGAGTTTGTGCGCGCCGCGGTAAGCCAGCAAGTACCAGAGCAGGTCGATCGGCTGGAGCAGGTACTTCTTGAGGTTGCCGTCGCGGATGTCGCGGGCGATGCCGGTCGCGAGTCCGGGCATGCTGGAGAACATGCGCGAGATCTGCACGAGCAGCAGGTACGCGATCATGTCGTTGCGCGAAAAGCCAGCGATCTCGCGCTGCGTGTCGTCCTGGCCGTGGTAGACCGCTTCCCAAAGCAGGAACGACGTCAGCAGCGGCAGGAAGCGGAACAGCGTGGCGATGAAGAAGTCGGCCCGGTACACGAGCCGTTCGACCAGCGAGATGCGCAGGATCTTCAGGTACTTGCGCAGCCCGGCGGACCAGGCGAGCGGCGCGAGCGCGGGGAGTTCAGGGCTGGGCAGGTTAGGCGGGTTCATCGGTGTGGATCATTGTAGAACGCTCATCGCGATGGAGTGGCGAATCAGGCGAACGGCCTGCGTAAGCGGGCTGGTGGATTTGTCCGCTGTTGCGTAGTTCACCAGCCAGCTTACGCTGGCCGTTCGCCAGATGGACTGGCAAATTCGCCCCGCAGCGGGTACATCGCCGACCTTTCCCCAACCAGGGACGGGGCCGAACCGATGCCCGACACGACCGCCACCGCCTGCCCGCCCGCCAAGCCTCGCTCGCGCTGGGGGCGGCGCTGCCTTGCCGTGGCGGTCGCGATGCTTTTCGTGCTGCTCGGCGCTCGCGTGTTTCTTTTCGAGCCATTCCAAGTGCCGTCGGGCAGCATGGCGCCGGTCCTGCTGGGGCATCACCGCGTCTGCGTCTGTCCCGAATGTGGCCAATCGGTCGAAGTCGGCAAGCACGTCGCCGAGCGCGACGACCAGCCTCGGCCCAGTCTCTACGCCAAGACGTTCTGCACGCAGTGCGGCTTCTCGCCGCTGCCCGTCGGCGAACTCCCCGCGAAGCGCGGCGACCGTGTGCTGGTCAACCGCGCCGCCTACTCCTTCCGTCCGCCAAGCCGCTGGGACATCGTCCTGTTTCGGCTGTTCGGCAGTTTCTTCATCAAGCGCGTGGCGGGTCTGCCGGGCGAGGAAATTCTGATCCGCGACGGCGACCTGTTTGTCGATGGCAGGCTGCAGCGCAAGACGTTCGCGCAGGCCGAGTCGATGGCGGTGCCGCTCTTCAACGCATCAACGACCAAATCGAACCTTTGGCGCTGGCAAGTCGGACCGGGCGACGCGGCGCGGCGCGGCTGGGACGAGCAGATGGTCCTCGATGGTTCGTCGTCGCCCGCCACGGCGGCGCTGGAGCGTTTCTCGGCCGTGTCGGGCAAATGCGAGCCGATCGGCGACGAATACTCCTACAACGGCGGCCTGCACGCCGGCGCGGAGCACGTCCACGACTTCCTCGTCGAGATGGAGATCGAACCGCTGGCGGGCGAAGGCGCCTTCACGGTGAGGCTCGGCGACGGCCACGACCTGGTCGAAGCGGAGTTCCCGCTTGAACTGCCGGAGCGGATGCGGTTGTCGTCCTGGCCTGTCGACGAGCCTGAACGGGTGACGTTCCACGCCCCGAACGCGCCGTCGTTCGCGCTGAAGCATGGCCAGAAGATTTCCCTGAAGATGGCGTTCGTGGATCGCCGGGTGACGGTGCAGTCCAACGGCCTCACGATGACGACGTTTGATCTGCCCGAAACGAAGGAACGACGCGGCGTGGTGCAGCCTGTGCAACTTCACGTCGACAACGGCAAGGTGCGGGTTCACTCGTTGCGGTTGCGTCGTGACGTGCATTACGCCCAGCGCGGGTGCAACGCGGTCGCGGGGCAATCTGTTCGTTTAGGGGTGGACCAATACTTTGTCTTGGGCGACAATAGCACGAACTCCGAGGACAGCCGCTGCTGGCCTGAACGCGGCGCGATCCAGGCCGACCAGTTGGCGGGCCGGGCGTTCCTGCTGACGGGTTCGTGGCGCTGGCTTCGCTGAGTGGAACGAGTTCGCGGACGTGGAGACAGGTGACGCATGGCCGACGACAAGCACGACAGCCCCGGCAGTGAAGGGATCGCCGCCGGCCCGCCGATCGCGATCCCGCCGTCGCCGGCGCCCGCCGCCACGCCGCCCGGGGCCTACCAGTCCGGCCAGCCGATGCCGAGCGCGTCCGCTGAAGACAAATCAGGCCGCAACCCGCGCGAGGCTACCGATCCGGCGAAGGTGCCGAAGCCGGGCGAGATGAAGGACGGCTGGCGCGAGCTGGTCGAGACGGTTGTCTTCGTCGTGGTGCTGGTGCTGCTTCTCAAGACGTTTCTCGCCGAGGCGTTCGTCATCCCCACCGGGTCGATGGCGACCACGCTGCTGGGCTACCACAAGCAGGTCGCCTGCCAGCAGTGCAACCACCCGTTCCTGGTGAACTTCAGTTCCTGGGCCGATCCGCAGGATGGCCAGCGCGTGCCCGTCGAGGGCTGCACTTGCCAGAACTGCGGCTTCCCCAACCTGCTGCGACCCCAGGGAGGCCGACCATGAGCTACCGCAAGATTCTCCTGTGCGCCGCCCTCGCGGGAGCGCTGGTCGGCTGCGGCGCCTGGGGCGACTCCGACTACAGCAGCGGCGACCGTGTCCTCGTCTCCAAATGCGCCTACGACACGCTCGGCGAGCCGCGCCGCTACGAGGTCGTCGTCTTCAAGTATCCCGACGGCCCGATGGACCGCAACACGCCGAAGAACTACATCAAGCGCCTGCTCGGCCTGCCTGGCGAGATCATCACGATCTTCTTCGGCCGACTGTTCCGCTGGGCCCCTGGACCCGGCGAGGAGGTTCCCTACGACGACAGTGGCGCCGAGATGCTCGCGCGGGCCAAGATGGTCCACGAAAACGACGACGTGAGCCGCAAGTTGTTCGAGACGGCGGGCAAGTTCGAGATCCTGCGCAAGCCCGCTGAAGTCATGATCGCCATGCGCCGCAACGTCTACGACAACGACTACCAGGCCAAGGACCTCAAGGGCCTTCTCGACCGCTGGAGCCCCGCAGCGGGCAGCGCGTGGAAGAACGACGCCTCGACCGGCTTCACCTCCCCGCCCGATGCCAAGGACCGCGTCGATTGGCTGCGCTACCAGCATCTGCTCCGCCAGGAAGGGCCCCCCATCGGCGGCGTCAAGGTCAAGCCCCGACTCATCACCGACACCATGTCCTACAACAGCTTCCAGGTGCCAGGCAACGGGTTCGACGAGAACCGCCGACTGCTGGACCGCACGCCGGCGGCCCATTGGGTCGGCGACCTGATGCTCGAATTCAACCTCCAGGTGAAGGACGCCAAGGGGGAGTTCTGGATGGAGCTGAGCCGAGGCATCCACCGCTTCCGCGCACGTTTCGACCTGGCGAGCGGCAACTGCACCCTCTTCCGCGTCACCGGAACCGGCCTCGACGCCAAGGTCGAGGAGTTGGCGACCAAAGCGACGCGCGTGAGCGCGCCGGGCAACTACCTGCTCAAGTTCGCCAACTTCGACGCCCGTCTCACCCTGTGGGTCGACCGCGAAATGCCGTTCGCCGAGGGCGTCGAGTACAGCCCGCCCGAGATCCGCGCCAAGGGCGAGACGCCCGACAAGCTGACCGACGAAGCGCTGGAAGCCCGTCGCGGCCCGACCGAGAACGACCTCGAACCTGCCAGCCTGGGGAGCAAGGGGGCTGCGGTTCTTGTCGAGCACCTGAAGCTGTGGCGCGACACCTACTACTCGATGACCTCGGACCGCCCCGACTACGACGGTGCGATGGTGGGCGAATCATGGGCGGAGCCTGCCCAGTGGAACGCGATGAGGAAGCAGGGCTACAAGGCGCTCTACGTGCAGCCAGGCCACTACCTGTGCTTGGGGGACAACAGCGCCGCCAGCTCCGACAGCCGCTACTGGGGCCTGGTGCCGCATCGTCTGATGCTGGGCCGGGCGCTGCTCGTCTATTATCCGATCAACCGCATTGGTCCGATTCGCTGAACCGCGTGCGAATGGCGTGGAAATTGCACCGCCTGATGGTTTTGCCCTTGCAGCAAGGCCGTCGGGCGTGTTTCTTTATCAGGGTGCGTTTGGTCCGCGACCGCCCTCCTCTCCCGCATGGGGCGGCGTTCGAGAAACCTATCGACAGGAATCCCCATGCAGAGCGGCGAGATCGAGATACGCGTGCGCTACGCCGAGACCGACCGCATGGGGCTGCTGCACCACGCGAACCATCTCGTCTACTTCGAGCAGGGACGCACCGAGCTGCTGCGCTCGCAGGGCTTCGCCTACCGCGACATCGAGGACCAGGGCTTCTATCTCGTGCTGACGCGCGTCCAGGTCCGCTACCGCAGGCCGGCGTACTACGACGACCTGCTCACGCTCCGCACCACGGTCGTCCGCACCACCCTCGTGAAGATCGAGCACAAGTACGAGCTGATGCGTGGCGGCGAACTGCTGTCGGAGGGGGAGACGACCCTGGGCTGCGTGGGCCGCGACGGCAAGGTGACGCCGCTCCCCGAGTCGCTGCAGGACCAGAAACCCGCCGGGTGACGCCGGGGCTTTGAACCAACCACCAAGGAAACCACCGTGCGGCGCACCATCATCCAGACGTTCCTGCCGATCTGCTTCTGCCTGCTGCCGATCCTGGCGGCGCTTGTCGTGGCTGCGTGCATCCCGCGCGACGCCATGCTCTTCTTCATCGAGAAGATCGGGCCGATGGACACGCTCATCCTCAGCCTGGGGAGCGCCCTGTTCGCCACGCAGATGCTGCTCCTCTGGCGGGCGATGCGTTGGCAGGGGACGAAGTTCGACGAGCGCAACGACAAGTGGATCAGCAATCTTGCCCAGGCGGCCGAGTGGTTCCCGATGCTCGGCCTGATCGGCACCGTCGCGGGCATCCTGCAGACCTTCAGCGCCATCACCGGCCCCGTGCCCCCCTCGGTCATCATCCAGAAGTACGCCCCGGCGATCACCGCGACCGGGGCGGGCCTGTTCATGGCCTTCATCAACATCCTGCCCCCCTGGATGATCCTGCTCGGCCGCGACCTGATCCTCACGCTGACCGGCGACGTGCCCGTCCCGCCCGAAGGAGAGACGCGATGATCGAGATGCCCAAACGCAGCGTCACGCGCTTCTTCATCCCGATGATCGACGTGCTGCTGCTGCTGTTCTGCATCTTCCTGCTCATGCCGCTCTCCAGCGAGACCGACATGGACAAGGAGCGCGAGACCGCCGCCGACCAGTCGGAGTCGGTCGAGGTGCTGCAGTTCGAGCTGCAGCGCCGCAGCAAGGAGCTGAACCGCTTGGAGAAGCTGCGCCCCGGGCTGGAGGAGGTCGCCAAGCTGCGCGAGGAGATCGAACTGCTGCGCAACGCGCCGAAGCTGCCGATCCAGCAGCGGGCCTACTTCCAGATCATCGACGTCGACGCGAAGACCGGCGAGATCTCGCACTTCGACTCGGCGCGCGGCGACCAGCCCTTCGTCAAGATCGCCGACGAGAAGACCGCCAAGACTCTCATCGACCGCCACCAGCGCGACGCGAAGGGGCGCGAGGTCTACTACTACTTCCTCTTCCCCCGCCCCCCGACCGGCAACCCGACGGTGGGCCAGAGCTCCCGCTACAAGGCGTGGTTCGGCAAGGTCGCCAACTCGCTGATGGAGAGCCGGCCATGATGCTCGCCGACTTCAACCTCCTGGAAACCGCCCTGCACGTCGTTCGCTTCGTCGCCGGCGTCGGCGGGGCGTTCGTCGGCTGGTTCCTCAGCGACCCGCTCGCCCGCCTGCTCCACCGCGCCTTGTCGTTCAAGCCGATCGCGCCGAAACTCATCCTGCCGTGCAAGGTGCTCGGCGCCGGGCTGCTCGGCATGCTCGTCTACTTCTTCATTCCGCTCGGCGGAGGCGCTGGTCTCGGCTGGGGGCCGGGCGCGGGCGCCGGCGCCGGCAAGGGGGCGGGCAAAGGAGGCGACGGGACCGGCCCGGACATCGCCAAGAAAAAGTCCGACACCGACGAGAAGAAGGACATCAACAAGAAGCCCGCCCTGCGCGAGCCGCTGGAAATCGAGATCATCAGCGCCAAGAAGTACCAGAAAGACGCCCGCTTCTACCTGCTGAAACGGGCGTCCCCTCCCCTCACGCTCGACGAGGTGAAATCGTTCTTCGAAAAGAACCACGCCAAGATCGAACTGCACATCCTCCAGACCGAAGACAGCGTCGGCACGCACATGGGCGCCCTCGACAAGCTGCGCGAGTCGGCCAGCAGCCACCGCATCCCCACCCTCGAACGCACCCAGGGCGTGCCGTGACGGCGTCGATTCATGGAGCTTTGAAAGAGCAGCGATCACATGACTAACCCTGAGCGCAAGCGAGGGGATCGCTGGGCGACTCGCAGGACAAGAATGCGCGCCAACCTGTTCTACTGCGATCCCCTCGCTTGCGCTCAGGGCTAGTCCACTCGGCGACAACCGCCATCCCCACCTAGTGACACCCCCATGTCAACGACGACCGCAGCGAAACCGAAGACCGCGATCCCGACCGGGCCGAGCCTGGTGCTGTTCGGCAGCGCCGACGCGGGGAAGTCGTCCCTGCTGGGCGCCTTCGTGCAGGCGGCCGAAAGCCAGGCGGGCGAGCTCAAGGGCAAGCTCCAGGACGACAGCGGCGGCCTCACGTCGCTGCGGAAGGCCGCCTACGCCGACAAGATCCCCGACACGACGCAGGAGCTGACCGCCTACCCGATCCATTTCACGCCCGCCGCCGTCCCGTCGCGCCCCTGGCAGGCGGTCCTTTACGACTGCTCCGGCAGCGTCGCCGACCTGTACCTCGAAGGCAAGCGCCCGCTCGACGACAAGCACCCCCTCAGCCAGACGCTGCTGCTGGCCGACACCGTCCTCCTCCTGGTCGACGCCAGTGCCACGCCCGAACAACTGGAGGAGCATTTCCAGGAGTTCACCAAGTTCCTGCATCTGCTGGAGGAGGCGCGCGGCAAGCAAGCCGACCTCGCGGGGCTGCCCGTCTATCTCGTCCTGACGAAGTGCGACCTGCTCATCGAAACGAAAGACACGTTCAGCCAGTGGGTGCAGCGGATCGAGGAGGGGAAACGGCGCATCGGCGAGAAGTTCAGCGAGTTCATCGCCGCCGCGCCGCACGGGCCGCGCTTCGGCACGGTGCGGCTGCACCTGTGGGCCACGGCGGTGAAGCGCCCCGCCCTCGCCGACCGCCCCGCCAAGTCTCACGAACCGTACAGCGTCGCCGAGTTGCTCCGCCTCGCGCTCGAGTCGGCGTCGACGTTCCACCAGCGCCGCCACCGCGCCGATGGCCGCATGAACCTGACCGCCGCCGGCATGTCGGCGCTCATCACCTTCCTGCTGCTGCTGACCGGCGTGCTGGTGCTGATGCAGCCGAACGAGGCGCTGGTGAAGCTCGAAGACCAGGTCCGCACCGCCCTGCCCTCGCTGGCGCCGACCTCCAGCGACCTGCTGCGCGGCTCGCAGGACAGCCTCGACTCCCGGCTGAAGCTGCTGACCGCGATCAAGGAGCATCCCGGCTTCACGTCGCTGGCGCTGAACCTGCGCGACGCGGTCGACCAGCAGCAGGGAGAGATCGCCAGCTACTTGCAGGCGCTGCGCGACTCGCAGGCCGCGCTCAAGCTGCCCCACCTGGCGAAGAACGAGGACGAGCTGAAGCAGTTCGAGAAGCTGGCGTCGAGCTTCACCTTGCCGAAGAAGCACGCCGACGCCTGGGCCGACACCCGGCTGGGGAAGCGGCTGAAGCAGACACAGGCGGAGTACGCCAGCCTGCAAGCCGAGGCGACCGCCGAGGAGGCGTGGATCCGCGCGCGGATCGAGGAGTGCCGGCAGTTGACGCTGTCGGGCAACAAGCTGTTCGAGAAGCTCGTCACCGGCGCGAAGCAGTCCCCCGACGAGGCGGACCAGTGGTTCGACGCGGTGCGCCGGCACCATCAGTTGACGAGCCGCAAGCAGCCGGAGGAGCCGCTGCCCGGCGTGTCGCGCCTGGCGAACGAGGACCTGCGCCGCTTCCAGCGCGTGCAGTCCGCGCTCGACGACTGGCGCTCGGCGAAACTGCAACTGAGCCGCGTGTACGACAACGTCAGCTTGAACCTGAAGAAGCTGTCGGGCTGAATCGCAGCGAGGGGGCGAACGGCTTGCGTGAGCGGGCCGGTGGAACTTTCAACCATCGCGTAGCTCCACCAGCCCGCTGACGCAGGCCCTTCGCCCCCTCGCAGCGGGCTTCGTACCTTTTGCCGAATTTTGAAATGCGCTCGCGTCCCGCCCGCGGCGCGTGGTAGAGTACATTTGCCTGCCGTATCCCACCCCGCGCGTTCTCGCGCACTTCAATGCGGAAGGAGTGGTTGATGTTCTCTCTCATCGCAGCGTCCACCCTGTTCCTGGCGATCCCCGCGCTCACCGCAGCGGACGCCCACCCGAACGACCTGACCGGCATCTACTCCTGCGAAGGCGAAGGCCCCACCGGCGCCTACCGCGGCGTCGCGTTCGTCCGCAAAACGGGCGACAACTACCGCTTCGAGTGGGCCACCGAAGGGGGAGGCCGCACCCTCGGCGTCGGCATGCTCAAGGACGGCAAGCTCTCCGTCGGCTGGGTCCAGTTCAAGGGGACCGAGGTCGGCAACCACGGCGTCACCGTCTTCGAGGTCAATGGCCGAAACCTCAAGGGCCGCTGGAGCGGCTTCGGCAGCGACGACCAGCACACCGAAACCCTCAAGTACATGAAGTCGATGCCGACGACCAAGAACGCCGACGAGTGAACCGGGGATTTCGGTTCTCGCGTGACGGCCTCGCGGATAGGATGGCATGGACAACCCATGCCACCTTCCGCGAGGCCGCCCCATGGACCATCTGCTCGCCCAGCAACTCGCCGCCGCGTCGAACTTCTCCTACACGTTCGACGACACGCTGCTGACGGGCTGGGATCCGCCCCTGACGTTCACTTCGATCAACGACGACCGTGCCGAGGCGACCTCGTACGTCGCGGTGCTTCCACGCGCCGACAAGACCATCGTCGCGTTCCAGGGGACGATCACCAGCTTCGCGCAGACGGAACAGTCGATCCTCGACTGGATCAAGAATTTCCGCGCGGCCCTGCGGCAATCGCTCAACATCCCCGGCCTGGTCCACGACGGCTTCGCGAACCAGCTGGAACTGGTCTGGGACAAGCTCCAGGCCGCACTGGTCGGACGCGAGACGCTGCCGATCTACGTCACCGGCCACAGCCAGGGGGGAGGCGTCGCCCTGCTCGCGACCAAGGCGCTGCAGGCCGCCGGGTTCCCGGTCGCGGCGACCTACACCTTCGCCGCCCCGCGCTCCGGCGACGGATCGTTCGCCGACTCGTTCACGACGCCGGTGTTCCGCTTCGAGCACGGCGACGACATCGTGCCGCATGTCCCGGTTCGCCTGGGCGAGCTGGACGCGGCGTTCGCCAGCGCACGTACGTTTTTCGACCGGTTGAAGTCGTGGGTGTGGACGCGCGACGCGCTCAGGAAGCTCGCGAAGAACTCCCGTCTGCTGGAGGCGTTGATCGACACCGACCGCGGCGACGCGGGGCGCTACCGAAGCGTCGGCGTCCTGTGCTACGCGACGTCGGACCAGGCGCTGCGCGTCGTCCTCGACCCCGACGACGAGAAGGAACTGAACCACGAGCGCCGCCGGAGCTTGTTCCTGTCGCATGAAACGAAGTTCACCGACCATTTCATGCAGGGCTATCTTGACATGGTCCAGTGAGCCGCCGACTTGCACAAACGGATTCGACGGGGCATAATGCACTGCAGGCACTTCTCGTCTTCTGGGGCGACTCGTTGGTTTTGCCGGGTCCAGGCGTCCTCATTTCGGGAAACTTCGTCGAATCGTTCGGAGGAATCACATGCTCGCGCTTCGCCGCTTGTCGAAAGGGATGCTCTTCGTCGCTCTGGCGGGCCTGATTGGGTTCGCGTCGCAAGCCATCGCGCAGCCGAAAGCGGAGACGCCGAAGAAGCCCGTGGAACCGCGCAGGCCGACGGTGATCGACGTCGATCTGTTCAAGGGGGCGATGCCGCAGGGGCTGCCGAGGCAGCAGCTGGAGCTGCTGCTCAAGCAGATCGAGCAGTTGGAAGCGCAGCTGCAGCGCGACCTGGATCGGCTCAACCGGCTGCCTGGGATCGGCGTGAACGGGGGATTGAACCCCTTCCTGCCGATCGTCCCGAACGGGCAGGCGCCGCGCCTGCCGGCGAACTTCCCGCAGCTGCCCCAGAACCTGCTGCAGAACTCCCGCTTGGCGCGCAATCTGGGCGACGGCAAGGGCCGGCTCGGCGTCCGCGTCAAGACCCCCGACGAGGACACCATCGCCACCTTCGGCCTGGAGGACGGCAAAGGGCTGCTCGTCGAAGCCGTCTACGACGGCTCCGTCGCCGCCAAGGCCGGGCTGAAGGAGAACGACATCCTCCTCGAATTCAACGGCAAGGAAGTGTCGAGCGACGGCCCCGCGTTCACCAACGTCGTCAACGCCGTGCAGACCGGCAAGGCGATCGACATCGTCGTCCTGCGCGACGGCATGAAGGAGACGATCAAGGGCGTGTCGCTCGCCGATGCCCCGCAGAACCCGCTCCTCCGCCCCGGCGGTCTCCGCCTCCAGCGCGGCTTCCAGGTCCCCTTCCCGCAGAACGATTGACGCGGCCAAACACGGACACCACGACGCCCACGGCCGAATCGCCGTGGGCGTTCGCATGCGCCGACGAGCAGCCGTCGATCATTTCGCGAAATTGCGAACAAGAGGGTTGCTCTCAGCAC
>JAYSSW010001128.1:0-5337 GCA_043720335.1 Planctomycetia bacterium | reverse complement strand
GAGCACGGCCAGGCGGTGACGCTGCCGAACCTCGACGGCGAGATGCTGACCCCCAGCGCCGTGCTCATCGAGGACGGCGCCGCCATCGTCGGTCAGTCCGCGCGCGACGTGGCCCTGGAGCAGCCCGGCAAGGTCGCGCAGATCATCAAGCGCAGCATGGGGCATCCGCACTACGCCCACTCGGTCGCGGGCCGCGACTTCCGCCCGGAGACGCTGTCGGCCATCATCCTCAAGAAGCTGGTGCAGGACGCCGAGCGCCGCATCGGGCCGATCCGCAAGGCGGTCATCACGGTGCCGGCCTACTTCGACGACACGCGCCGCAAGGCGACGAAGGACGCCGGCCGCATCGCCGGGCTGGACGTGCTCGACATCCTCGACGAGCCGACCGCCGCCGCTCTGGCCTACTCGTTCCAGTCGCGCAACCCCGCAGCGATCAAGGCGGGCGAGCCGCTGCCGATCCCCGAACAGACCGTCCTCGTCTACGACCTCGGCGGCGGCACGTTCGACGTGTCGCTGGTGCGGTTGTCGCAGCGCCGCTTCGAAACGCTCGCCATCGAAGGCGACGTGCGCCTCGGCGGCAAGGACTGGGACGACCGCATCGTCGAGTTCGTCGCCGCCAAGTTCGCCGCCAAGTTCGGCGACGACCCGCGCACCGACCCGGTCGCGCTCGCCGGCCTCGTCGCCGCAGCGGAGCGCGCCAAGCGCACGCTCAGCAAGCTGCAGACGACGAACATCACCTGCTCGCACGCCGGCAAGGTGCTGACCACCCAGCTCACGCGCGCCGAGTTCGAGAACCTCACCCGCGACCTGTTGGTTCGCACCCGGCTCACGATTCAACAAGTGCTGCGCCAGGCCCGCGTCGGCTGGGACCAGGTCGACCGCGTCCTCATGGTCGGCGGCTCGACCCACATGCCGATGACCGGCCAGATGGTGCAGGAGCTGAGCGGCAAGGCGCCCGACAAGTCCCTCGCCGTCAGCGAGGTCGTCGCGCGCGGCGCAGCCATCCACGCCGGCATCGTCGCGGCCCGGATGGGCGACACCCTCGACGACGACGTGCAGGACCTGCTCGGCGACATCGTCGAGATCAACGTCCTGTCGCACAGCCTGGGCATCGAGATCAAGCGCGGCGAGGAGCGGCTCAACGACGTGCTGGTGCCGAAGAACACGCAGCTCCCGACGTCGGCGAGCCGGGTCTACCGCACCGTGGCCGACAACCAGCCGAGGGTGCGCGTGAAGGTGCTGCAAGGGGAGGCGACCCAGGCCGACACCTGCATCAGCGTCGGCGAATGCTGGATCGACCAGCTGCCGCCGAGCCTGCCGAAAGGCTCGCCGATCCAGGTGCAGTGCAGCGTCGGCGCCGACGGCCTCATCGACGTGGCCGCCCTCGACCAGACGAGCGGTAAGAGCGCCCGCGCCCAGATCCACCGCTCCAGCGGCCTCTCCGACGCCGAGATCAGCACCGAGACCGAATGGCTGAAAAGCGTCGAGGTGTCGTAGGCGGGCCGTACTCCCATGTCGGGGGAAGGCGTCACTTCCAAGCCCCAGGATGAGCGAAGCGATTCCTGGGGGTGAGTTGTCGCGCATTTCAGACCCCCACCAATCGCGTTGCTCATGGTGGGGCTTGGCGCGTTCGACTTCTCCCGACGTGGGAGAATCACAAACGAGCAACCCTCGTCACGACCCGGTCGGCGCCAGCGCCTGGATCATCGTCTTCAGTTCGGCGTCGGTCATGTGCTGCCGCGTGGAGCGCAGCATCTTCTCGAAATGGGCGATGCCGCGCGGGCTGGTCGGGAAGCCGATGTTGCCCCCCTCCGGCTCGTCGCTGTCGGCGAGCACCTTGCCCTTGGCGTCGAGGATCGCCGACCACGGGATGCCCCTGCCTTCCGGGCAGTGACGCTTGACGACCTCGTCGCCGTTGACGAAGCGCGTGTCGATCTTCACGACGACGTAGTCCTTGCCAAAAATCTTGTTGTGCTGGTCGAGGAAGCGCGACAGACGGACACAGGGGCCGCAGAAGGCGCCGGTGTGCTGCAGGAAGACGCGTTTGTTCTCGCGCTGCGCCTGGGCCAGCCCGTCGGCGAGCAGCTTGCGGGCGTCGGGCAGCTTCGGGGCGTGCGCGTCGAGCAGGCGCCCCAGCTTCGCGAAGTCGAGCTTCTTGTCCATTGTCATAACGTCGCTGGCCGGCAGAGACGCGAGCAGCTTGCGGTCGCTGTCGACCAACACGAAAACGAACGCGCCAATGTCATGCTTCGGCAGATCGAAGCGATCGTACAAGCCTTCCTTGTTGGCCTTGTCGTCCGAGACGCCGACGATGGTGTAGTTCGCCAGCGATTCTTGCCATTTCTGCAAAGCGGTCGAGTTGCCCGAGCGGTAGTACATGTCGAAGAACTGCTGGCAGGCGTCGTGCTTCTTCGAGCCAACGAGCAGCAGCAAGCGCTGGTTGGCGCGACGGGCGTCGCCCAGAGCGGTGTCGAGAAGGTCTTTCAAGGGAAGCTTCGATTCCATGTATCGGTCGATGCGCGTCTGCAGTTCCGCGTTGCTGCTGGCGACCGCGTCCTCCTTGCGCTCGGCAGCCGATTTGACCTTGATGACGCCGAGATCATGCGCGCCAGGCTTTTCAGCGGGCAATTCGGCGAGCATCACAAACTCATCTCTGGATGTCTTGCCGTCGCGAACCGGGACAATGTTCAGAAGGTAATGCCAACCGACCGCTACGCCCGTGAATGTGAACTCGCCTTCCGAGCTTGTGGTGGCCGTTTCGCAAAAGGAAAGAAGCGTCCCGGTGTTGACCGTTCGAGACTTGAGCATCAGATAGATCAGGTGGCCTGCAAGCGGCTCGCCCGATTTGCTGTCGACGACCCTGCCTCGCCATGAAGCGGCGGGTTCAAGGGGAATTGTCACTTCGGACTGGTCTCGCTTCAGTTCGGCAATTCCAGAATGCAAGCCGTCAGCGCTCGTTGCTTGCAGCAGGAACGAAGCGGGCCCTCGTGTGGTCTTGAACGTGCCGTCCTTCTCCGTGGCGGCGTCGCGGACCCGAGCGCCGTTGTTGCCCTCTTCGTACGTGTGTCCTTTGATCTTCGCGCCAGCAACTGCTTCCTTCGGGTTGCCACGCAAGAAGACCTTGCCAGCCACATCTCGAATCGGCGGTACATCCGCGTGCGAGTTGATTTCAAACTCAGGCTGATTCGTGACCTCGAAATTTGGTTGCTTGTTGTATGCCAGATTCATGATGGAATATTTCCCAGGCCCAACGAGGAATTCATAACGGCCCTCCTTGTCGGTGTCCGCATATGCGAAAAGCGATGGCGAGATTGCGGCGCGATCGTTGTTAGGATTCGGCAACCGCTGATCTGCGGGAAGCTTGTGGTAGTTGTCTTCGCGATGGACCAACATCAGGAATTGGCCGACAAGAGGCACTCGCTTCTCGCCCACCGTCATCGTCCCATGAATCCGCGTCGCAGGCGCCATCGTGAACTTCAGCGGCTCAACCTCCTGGCCAGCACGCACGACACGCCAGTGCAGTGCGCTGGCGAAGCGGTCATGGCGGGCGACAAAGATGCAGTATTCGTCGGAGTGGACCTCGATCGCGAAGCTGCCGTCGGCGGCGCATTTCGCCTCGCTGCTCGTCCTTTCAGAGTGGTACCCCTGCCCGTTGGCTTTGACCACCGCGCCGGCGGCAGGTTTGCCGTCGGCGTGCAAGGCGACGCCGCGCACGGTTTGCGTCTTCGCGGCGGCCTTCTTTTCCTTCTCCTTGTCCTTGCCCGCGATGCGGAGCTGGGTGGAGAGGCAGTAGCGCAGGCCGTCGATCTCGTACTCCAGCTCGGCGAAGAAGACGACGTAGCCCTCGGCCGGCGTCGCGACCTCGGCGGCGACCGACTTGTCCTTCACGTCGAGCGGGCGGTCGGTCCACTTCGATTGGCGGAAGTCGCGGGCGCCCCCCGTGGTCGACCAGAGCCGGGCCGCCTTGGGAGCGGTGTCGGACTGGACCTTGAGCGTCAGCTTGGCGCCCTCGCCCTCGTGCTGCCACGACAGTTTCGGCATGGGGATGTCGTGGATCTGGTGCCGGGCGAAGGCCGCCAGGGTGATGCTGGCGCGGGTCATGTCGGGGATGAGGTTGACGCCGCCCTTCTTCTGCACGAGGTTGTGGCCCGCGTTGGGGACGTAGAGGATCCACTTGTCCCCCTTCAAGTCGTTCCAGTAGAGGTTGAGCGCGTCCTGCGTCCAGTACGGGTCGTTGGTGCCATTGACGATCATCTTGGGTTGTTTGATCCGGTCGCGGTAGACCCACGGATCGACCATGCCCCACAGCTTGCGCGCGTCGTCGGTGTCGGGGAGCGGCACCAAACCTCGCTTCGTGTAGTCGGCGATCATGTCGCTGTACTTGCCGTAGGAGCGCAGCTGGTGCGGCATCTGCGCCTGCATGTTGAGCGTGTCGATGACGCACGGCGCCAGCGCCTTCACGCGGGCGTCGACGGCGGCGGTCAGCCACGCGGTCCAGCCGCGCTTCGAGCCCCCCGACACGACGAAGTGCGTAATCTCCAGCTTCCATTCCTGCTTGGCGAACGCCTGCAGCGCGTCCATCGCGCGCACCATGCTTTTCGTCATCGGGAACAGCAGCGGCCACGACGCGTCCTTCGTCTTCAGGTACTGCACGAAGGTCTCGGCGATGAGGGCGTCCTCCTTCAAGCCGTTGAAGAGCGGCTGGTTGGGCACGCCGAACAGCATGGCGACCGGGGCGTTCATCTTCCTGGCCAGGTCGAAGCCGAACGCGGTGCTGGTGACGCTCGGCTTGCCGCCCTGGTTCCAGAGGAACATCGTCGCGGTCGGCTTCACGCCTTTGGGCAGGATCACCAGGATCTGGTGCTCCCACTTGATCCCCTGCCAAACCTGCGACACGAGATGCAGGTCGTACGTCGTCCCTTCGGGCAGCTCGGTCTTCTTCTGGATCTTCCAGGCGTAGTCCGGATCGGGCTTCTTGACGTATTCGAGCAGGTCCGCCCGTGCGCTGCCTGCGAACGCTGCGAGGACAACCAGGGCGAACAGCGGAACGAGTCGGCGTTGCGACATGACGAGTTTCCTGGAGAAAGAGCCGAGAATGGTGCACGCCGCGATCCTACCAGCAGCACGCCACGAAGGCGACAAGAAATGTTGCACTGAGCCCGAAGCGCAAGCGAGGCAGCCCCGCGCGAGGACGCGAACCACGTTCCTCTATAGTGGACCCCGGAAACGGGACCGCCAGCTACTGACAGCTGCGCAAAGAAGTAAACTTTCACCCGTGTAGCGGCAACCCGGCGGCGGCGAAGAACGATTGAATCAGGTGGGGCTTTTGCCGCAAGC
>JAYSSW010001127.1:0-2503 GCA_043720335.1 Planctomycetia bacterium | reverse complement strand
CCGACCGCAGCGACCGCACCCGCGACCTCTCGCTGGCGACGCTGCGCGCGCTGCTGGCGCGGCTTCAGCCCGCGCTGGAGATCCCCGCCGAGGAGATGGCGGAATGGGGCCATGTCCTCGCCATCGTGCTGGACCGCGCCGACCAGGGCGCCCGCGCGGTGGAGGCGTCGATCCTGTACGACCTGCAGAAGATCTGCCTCGACTTCGAGAAGGAGATCTACGCGCTCGACCTGATGGAGTGGGTGCTGTCGGCGGGGCACCGGCCGATCAAGCGCCCTCTGCCGAGCCAGCGCGTCGTCCGCATCACGATGCAGCTCCGCGTCGCCGCCCGCCGCGTGCAGTCCGCGCGGCTGTCCGACGCGGACCGGCAGCGCCTGTCGCGGCTCGTCAAGCAGGCCCTCGACCGCTGCCAGCAGCGCCTGGTCGCGCGGTTCCGGCCGATCCTCGTCACCGCCCTGCACGACGTCGGCCTGGTCCCCAGCAACCCCCCCGAGCAGGCGGCGTTCGGCAAGATCACCGCCGAGCTGCTCGACCGCGTCGTCGACAACGGCTTCTTCACGTTCGGCGAGCTGCGCGACGCGATCTCGCGCAACCAGCTCAAGCTCCCCGACCTCGACCAGCCGCAGGACTTCATCAAGGGCGACCCGCTGCTCCGCCTCGACCGCCGCCTGAGCAACCTGCTCGACGGCGTGTACCGACCCAGCGAGGTCTACCTCCGCGTGCTGGAGCGGTTCACCGCGCTGAACTTCGGCACGGTGGCGGGGCGGATGGTCACGCTGTTCCTGACGCTGCCGTTCGGCGGGGCGTTCCTGCTCTGGAAGCTGCTCAAGATCGGCCTGGACAAGTGCGGCGTCCCCGAGCCGCCCCTGTCCGCGACCATCACCGGCACCGTCACGCTTGGCGTGTTCCTGTTCGGCTTGATCCACTCGCCGAGGTTCCGGCAGCGCTGCAAGGACGCCGCCACGCAGGCGCTGACGCCGCTGCGCTTCGTCTTCCGCGACCTGCCCGCGTTGATCGCGCACCATCCCGTCGTCCGGGAGGTCGTCAACAGCTGGACGTTCCAGCTCTTCCTCGGCTACGCCCTGCAACCGCTGCTCGCCTGCGCCATGATCTGGCTCGCCAAGCCCGAAGTCCTCGATCCGCCGCTGCAAGGCGCCGCCATCTTCGTCGCCGTCGGGCTGGTCCTCAACGCTAGGCCGGTGCAGTCGTCGCTGCGCATCTTCGGGCAGGGCATCGTCGACCTTGGCAAGCTGGTCCGCTCCGGGCTGTTCGTCGGCCTGTTCCGCCTCGTCGTCTCGTTCTTCCGCCAGGTGATGCACGGCATGGAAACCGTGCTGTTCACCGTCGACGAGTGGCTGCGCTTCCGCAGCGACGAGAACTGGCTGACGATGGTGCTGCGGGCGCTGCTCAACCTGCTGTGGTATCCGGTGTCGTACTTCTCGCGCTTCTACCTCGTCGTGCTGGTCGAGCCGATGCTGAACCCGCTGAAGCTGCCGGTCACCAGCATCGCGGCGAAGTTCATGCTGCCTTTCAGCGTGGCCCTCACGAAGGCGTTCGCAGCGCCGTTTGAGCCTCTGGTGGGCACGGTGCTGGCGAACCTGTTCGCCGGGACGACCGTGTTCCTGCTGCCGGACGCCTTCGGCTTCCTCTTCTGGGAGATGAAGGAGAACTGGAGCCTGTACCGCTCGAACCGCCCCGCGTCGCTGCGGGCGGCGACGATCGGCAGCCACGGCGAAACCCTCGCCGGGCTGCTGCAGCCCGGCTTCCATTCGGGGACCATCCCCAATCTCTTCGCCCGCGTCCGCAGCGCCAGCCGAATCGCCTACGAGACCGGCAACGCCCGCGACCTGCGCACCGCCCAGGAACGCCTCGACGAGATCCGCGAAATCCTGCGTCACTTCGTCGACGCCGAGATGATCGCCCTCGTCCAGCAGGCGCGGAGCTGGAAAGACCTGCGGCTGAGCATCCACGCCCTCCAGGTCGCCAGCCTGCGCATCCGCATCGAACTGGCCCTCGACCCGCACCCCGGCATGATCCTTTTCCTCGACTTCGAGGAGTCGGACGGCTGGCTCACCGCCCGCATCGCGCAGCGCGGCTGGCTCGACCTTCTCACGCCGGAGCAGCGGCGCGCGTTCAACTCGGCGCTGGTGTTCCTCTACAAGCAGGCCGACGTGCACCTGGTGCTGGAGCAGTGGCAGGCGCCGTTCCCCTGGCCCGTTGAGCCGTTCCTGATCGCCGACGACTGGCTGCACCTGCGCGGCGGGCCGGACAGCGCCAGCGAGGCGAAGTACCCGCTGACCGGCATGTCGCCGCTGCGGCCCCAGCCCGTCGCGGGCCCGGCGCGCACCGATTGGCCGGCGCTCCCGGCGGAGCAGGTGCTGTTCACGCAGCAGATGGTGCCGTGGGAGAGCCTGGTCGCGAACTGGCGCGTCGACCAGGAAGGGGGCGAGCATCCGCCGCTGCTGGTCGACGGGCGTGCGATCGAGGTGCTGGGCAACGCATC
>JAYSSW010001126.1:0-11349 GCA_043720335.1 Planctomycetia bacterium | reverse complement strand
TGGATGGCGGCGCTGGCGGAGTCGGTCGATCTCGACCGCGTCGAGTTTGCCGACATCCCGGCCGCTGGCAGCGCGATCGGCGTCGGCGAGCCGATCCTCACCGTGTTCATGTCGGCGCCCGACGTTGCGACCTGCGAACGCCGCCTGCAAGAAAAGGGCGCCGACCTCGACCGCTGCCTGCACCCGCGATAAAGTATCCCCTCACCTCGACCCATTCCTCCACGCGGGAGAACGCACGGTGGCTCCGACAACGACCTTGAACGAGCGCGCCATGCGGCTGGCCGACCATGTCGCCGGCACCGCTGCCGCGCTGCGCGTCACCGCGACGCAGCTTGGCAACGGCGCCCGCGTCATCGACTGCGGCATCAAGACCCCCGGCGGACTGCAAGCGGGTCTGTCGCTGGCTCGCGTCTGCTTGGCAGGACAGGCGGAAGTGTCGCTGGCGCCCGGCGATGTCGCTGGCGTCAGTTGCCCCAGCGTCGTCGTCGCCACCGATCAGCCGATCCTCGCCTGCATGGCGTCGCAGTACGCCGGTTGGCAGATCTCGGTCGGCAAGTTCTTCGCGATGGGCTCCGGGCCGATGCGGGCCGCCTACGCCAAGGAAGAGCTTTTCAACCACATCCCTGGCAAGGAAACGTCACCCGTCGCCGTCGGCGTGCTCGAAACCCGCAAGATGCCCGACGACGCCGTCGCCGAACACATCGCGACGGCGCTGGGCCTTTCGCCCAGCAAATTGACGCTGCTCGCCGCTCCTGCCGCGAGCATGGCGGGCACGCTTCAAGTGGTCGCCCGATCGCTGGAAACGGCGCTGCACAAGCTGCACGAGCTGAAGTTCGATCTCGCCCAGGTCGTGTCGGGGTTCGGCAGCGCGCCGCTGCCGCCGGTCGCGAAAGACGAGATCGGCGCGATCGGCCGCACCAACGACGCGATCCTGTACGGCGGGCGCGTCACGATCTGGGTCAACGCCGAGGACGACCAGCTCGCCGAGGTGGGGCCGAAGGTGCCGGCGTGCGCGTCGCCCGACTACGGGGCCCCGTTCGCGTCGATCTTCCAGCGCTGCAACCAGGACTTCTACAAGATCGACCCCATGCTGTTCAGCCCCGCCGAGATCGTGCTGGGCAACCTGCGCAGCGGCCGCTGCTTCGCCTTCGGCAAGACGCGCCCCGACGTGCTCTACCGCTCGTTCTACGAAGGGTGAAACAGGCGAGAATCAAAGAGGACACAGAGAAAACGAAAACAGGCGAGGTGTGAATTGCCAGCCTCGAGCGCAGCATTGAAGTGGATCCATTTCGGGGTTCGAGTCATCAAGCACGCAGGCAAGACGTGAGTCTCTGATTGCTTTGCACCAAAGGTGCTGCATCCCGCCGTCGCGTGTGCATGATGCAACGCCGTTGGCGCAGAAATCCTTTCGACGATCTCGCCTCCCAGGGTGCGCTGCGCGACCCTGGGCTTTGCTATGCAGCACCTTTGGTGCAAAGACGGGGGCACATGCATCGTCGCGCGGGGCCCGCGCTCCGCTGCGCGTCGCGGCTAAACGGTCGCCGTCACTTCGGCGACCCCGGGATCTTCCGCGCCGCCGGGTCGGTTGGCGGGCGGTCGAGGACGAGGTACGCGAACAGGTCGGCGATCTCCTGCGGCTGGAGCTGCTTCTCCATGCCCTCCGGCATCATCGACAGCTTGCTCGTCACCACTTCATCGACCATCGCGCGGGCGATCGTTTCGATCTTGCCGCCTTGCACCTTCAGGACGATGCGCTGCGGGTTGTCTTCCACGAGCAAACCGGAGATGACCTGGCCGGCCTTGGTGTTGACGACGGTCGCCTGGTAGCCGGAGCCGATGACCAGGCTGGGGTCGAGGACGTTCGACAGGAGCTGCTCGAAGTCGCTGCGGCCGTTGGCGGTGATGTCGGGGCCGACCTCGACGCCGTCGCCGTGCATCTTGTGGCACTGGGCGCACACCTTCTTGAACACGGCGATCCCCTTCATCGGGTCGCCGGCGTTCGACTTCAGCAGCGAGCGGACCTCGGCCACCACTTTCTCGCGCTCAGGGTTGCGGCCCTCGCGCACGGTGCCCCACACGGCCTGCGTCTGCTTAACCAAATCAACGTCCTTGCTGGCGAGCAGCTTCCGCACCTGGTTGATGTTGATCGCGCTGGCGGCGATCTTCTTCGCACTGACGTGGGCCAGGAGCTGCTTGCTCCACGCGGCACGCTCCGTCAACAGCTCAATCGCCTTGGGCTGCACCTCCGGCTCCAGCTTCGCGTAGTGCCCCAGCACCATGTCGGCGACCTTCGGCGAATCGAGCCGACCGAGGGTTGCAAGCAGTTGGCCCCGGAACGCGGGGGTGCCCGACTTCGACTCGACGAGCAACGGCGAGACGGCGTCAACGACGGTTGCGTCGCTGACGTTGACGAGGGCGGCCAGCGCTTTGAGCCGGATCGCGTCCGCCTGCTTGGCGTCGCCGAGGTACTGCCGTGCCGCCTGGATGCCGGCCTGGTCCTTGAGGTTGGCAGCCAGCAGCGTCGCCTCGATGGCGAGCGTCGTGTTGGGGCCGTTCGTCAGCTTCTTCAGGCTGGTCTGAAGCTGGCTGCGCAACGTGTCGAGCTGCTCGCCCGCCAGCTCGCCGGTCTGCACCTTGGTCGACAGCATCGCCAGGCACTGGGCGCAGGCGTTGCGGTCCCCCTTGGCGTCGCTGAGCACGCCGATCAGCCCCGTCAACACTGTCGGCTCCAGCTTGCGAACCGACAGGACGCGGTCGACCACGCGAGGCATCATCGCTGCCACGTTCGGCGCTTTCTCCAGGTCGGTCTTCGCGATCAGTTCCAGGAAGGCGCGGCTGCGCGTCTCCAGCAGCGGGTGCAGGTTCTGCCAAACGATCTGCGGGATCAGCTTGTCGCTGCCGCAGTTGGTGAGGACTTCGAGCAGCACCGGCAGCGGGTCGATCCCCTGCACCTTGCGGGCGGCGATGGCGACTTGCAACAGCACGTCGGGGGACGGGTCGTTGGTGACGCCGACGACGCGGTCGCGCACGGGGGGGACGAGCTTGCCCATGTTGCCGCCGGCGCGGACGCCCCAGGCGCGCAGGCTCGGTTCCTCGTGGAAGAGGATCTGCGAATGGAACTGCGGGTCGAGCGGGCCGGCGCCGACGAGCGCCCACAGCGCGTGCATGCGGGCTTTGTGCGGCGTCTTGTCGTCCAGGACGATCTTTTCGAGTTTGCGAAGTGACTCGACGTTGTTGCGTTCGGCCAGCACGCGCTGGGCCAGGTCGCGGTGCAGCACGTTGGCGCTGTACAAGCGCTGGATCACCTGGTCGTCGGTCTCTGTGGTCAGGTCGATCTTCGTCGAGCGCGGCGAGTCCTTGTAGCGGACGCGGTAGAGGCGGCCCTTCGCGCGGTCGATGCCGGCCGGGTCGCGGTTGGCGTCCTGGTAGCAGTGGTAGCGGTCGTACCAGTCGAGGATGTACAGGCAGCCGTCCGGCCCGGTCTTCTGCACGACCGGCATGAACCAGGCGTCGTTGGCGCTGAGGAAGTCGGGTCGCGGCTTGGCGAAGTACGTGGACCCGTCGCGGGTGAGTTCGTCGCAATTGATGCAGTTGCCGTGGATGTTGCCCATGTAGAGCTTGTCGCGGAACTCGGCGGGGTAGGCGTCGCTGTCGAAGAAGGTGATGCCGCAGTAGGCCGCCTTCTGGTGCTTGTGCTTGACAATGGAGCCGATCTTGGTGACGAACTGCGGATAGGGTCCGCCTTGTCGTTGATAGTAGCCGGTCTCGGCGAGGTGCCAGAGGTGGTCGATCACGCAGGCGCTGATGAAGGCGCTTCCTTCGTGGTCGAAGGCGACGCCCCAGGGGTTGCTGGTTCCTTCGCAGAAGAGCTGGAATTCCTTGGTTTTCGGGTGGATGCGGAAGAGGGCGCAGGTGAAATCGAAGGTCTTGCCGGCCTGCTTGACGACGCTGCGGTTGAAGACGCCGTTGAGTCCGTAGAGCCAGCCGTCCGGCCCCCAGGTGAGGGAGTTGGGCAGCTCGTGGGTGTCGTCGCGGCCGAAGCCGGTGACGACGACCTCGGGCTTGCCGAGGGCCCTGCCGTCGGGGCCTTCCTTGTAGAAGAGGAGGTCGGGGGCGTTGGCGACCCAGACGCCGCCGCCGCCGACCGCGATGCCGGACGGGATGTTCAGGCCGTCGGCGAAGATCGTCACCTTGTCGTAGACGCCGTCGCCCTTCGTGCTGGTCAGCACCTTGACGCGGTCCTTGCCCGGCCCGGCGCTGCGGCGCGGATACTCGATGCTTTCAGTGATCCAGATGCGCCCCTTCTCGTCGAACGTCATCGCGACGGGGTTGACGAGATCAGGTTCCGCAGCGACCAGTTCGACTGTGAAGCCGGGCGGCACCGTCATCTTGGCGAGGGCGTCCTTCGGCGACAGGGCCGGCCCCGGCGGCACGGACTGCGCGTGCGGGATCGGCTCCTTCTTCTTCTGCTGGGCCTCGCCCAGCCGGCCATCCGCGAACCACGCCAGCGCCATCAGCGCCAGCCCGACGAATCCCATCCGCGCCTTCATGGAGAGTCTCCCGCAACGTGAGTTGAGTCGTGGGAGATTGTAACCGGCGAGAACGATGATGCAAAGGATTCAGCGGGGGAACGGCCCCGATGTACAGTCCCATGCCGGCCTTACTTACTGCTCAGGAGAGCGACCGCCCTGAAAATCAACGGAGCGGCGTCGCGACGACACGCTTGTTCGCCGGATCAAGGACGAGGCCTCTCGCTAAAGTGGTGATGTCGTCCCAGCGTTTCTCGTAGACGCAGGAGGTGGTGTAGCAGAACAGGTGAAGACCGTCGCGACCGATGGTCTCCGTCACCAACCGCTCGGCCTTGGCGGCCTGTAGTCCTTTCCACAGATGGTCGAAGCTCATCATTCGGGCTGGATGCGTCATGCTTGTGCCTCGCCGCGTGTTCGTCCAAAAGAAAGACCGAAGGACGGGGGGCCAGGTTCGCCCAAGTCCGCCTCACGCCGAAGCCGCACCTTCCGAGTGTTGCTCGATCAGCTGCCTGGCCGCCGCAAGGACCTCCTCGACTTCCGGGTCAGACGAGTCCCGGTCCATCTCAAGGTGATGGCGGGGGCCGCCGACGAGGACAGCGATCCGCTGCGGTTGGTCGTGGCCACCGCGCCGGCGCGCGGCTACGTCGAGGTCCACGCTTGTCGCCGTGACTACATGGAGTCTTGCGAAACCCAGTCGAAAAAATCCACCGAAGTAGCAGCGGCCCCCCAGTCTCGGAAACCGGGAAACGGCCCGGTTCGCATTTTTCATTGGACAGCGAAGTCGGCGGCGGTTACAACGGAATGAGGAAAAGGCCTGACCCGGAGCCTGACCCTTGTCGCAACTGCCCAACCCGCCGCAAGATGCTTCGACGCGAACCTTTCAGCCCGAAGACCCGCCTTTCCCGCGCGTTTTCGGCAAGTACCTGCTGCTGCGCAAATTGGGCGAAGGGGGCATGGGCCTGGTCTACGAAGCCCAACACTCCGGCCTCAACCGCCGCGTCGCCCTGAAGGTCATCAAGGGCAAGCACGCCGAGGATCCCGGGCTGGTCGAACGCTTCCTGCGCGAACGGCATGCGCTTGGCAAGATCCAGCATGCACATGTCGTCTACGCCACCGACGCGGGCGAAGTCGAATTCACGCCGTACCTGGAGATGGAGTACCTCGAAGGCTGCAACCTCGACGAGTATCTCGATCAGCACGGCGGGCCTTTATCGGTCAACGAAGCGTGCGAGCTGGTGCGGCAGGCGGCGCTGGGGCTTTGTGCCCTCGAACAAGCGGGACTGGTGCATCGCGACATCAAGCCGAAGAACCTGTTCCGCACGTCCGACGGCAAGGTGAAGGTGCTGGACCTGGGGCTGGTGAAGCAGCAGGCGGTGCCGACCGAACTGACCGAGACGCAGATGCTGCTGGGGACGTACGACTACATCTCGCCGGAGCAGTGCCGCGACGCCCGCAACACCGACGCGCGCTCGGACGTGTACAGCCTGGGCTGCACGCTGTACAAGCTGCTGGCCGGCCACGCCCCGTACACCGGCCCGAACTACCGCACGGCCCAGCAGAAGATTCTGGGTCACGCGCAGGATCCGTTCCCGCGCCTGCCCATCGACACGCCCGCCGAGGCGCAGCGCATCCTGGACCGCATGGTGTCCCACGACCGCGCGCAGTCGTACGCGGGAAGCGAGGAGCTGGTGCGCGACCTGGGCCGCTTCCTCGCCCCGCAGGGCCGCGGCGCGGAGCCGTCCACCATCGCGTCCCCGGTCGAAGCGCCGACGGTGTCGATGGTCCGTCCGCCGATGCCGGTGTCGCCGACGCGCTGGCGCTGGCTGGTCGGCGTCATGGCCGTTGCGCTGCTGGGGGGATCGACGGTGCTGGCGGTCCATCTGATGCGCCCGCCGGCGGACGAGAAAAAAACACCGGCCCCCGTCGAAGCGGCGCAGGTGGTCCAGCATGGAGAATGGAGCAGCGTCCGCACCTACACGTCTGCCGACGCCAAGCTGTCGTTCGGATTGCTTGCGCAGCGGCCGGTCGAGATCTTCTGGCCGCGCGGAGACAACGCGTCGTCGGCGATCTACCTCGCGCCGAAGCAGGCGCTGAGCCTGAACTGCCAGGGAACCGGGATGATCCCGCTGGGCTGGCTGCGCGACCTGACCTGCCGGGTCCATTTCGACCTGGAACAGCCCGGCTTGTGGAACTGCCCTGCGGCGGTTTTCTTCGGCTACCAGGAATGGGACGCCAAGGTCGCCAAGTTCCAGAGCATTGGCGTGCGCAAGCTGACGCCGCCCGGTGCGCCGTCGAGCTACCAGGTCTACCGGACGGTGAACAGCGTGCAGGATTTCAGCACCGACAAGTCGCGCGTGAAGCCGGGGACGCAGATCGCCGACGAGCCGATCACCTCGCCCGAAGGCAAGTGCCGATTGACGCTGGAGTTCAAGCGGCGTGGCGAGTCGGTCGAGCTGGAACGCGTCCTGTGGGACCGCTTGCCTCTTCCCGGCCTGATGAACGGCGCCGGCATGGAACTGCTCCGCAACTACGCCACATCGGGCGGCTTCGGCGTCCTGTGCAGCAACTCGTCGTTCACCGTCCGCCACGCCGAACTGGACGCGACCGATCCGCCGTGAAACTTCCCCCCCTCCTTGGAGACCGCTGCCGTGATCGTCACCGTCAAACGCATCCTCTACCAGTCCCTGCAGCTCCAGATCGACACGCCAGGCAGTTCCGGCATCGTCCAGAACCTCGGCAACGACAACGGCCTGCTGAACGTCGCCGTGTCGCGCCGCAGCGGCGCCTGGCAGTCGTGCTTCGCCATGGTCTACCCCGGCGCGCTCGACGACACCATGTACCCCGAAACCTTCCCCCCCGACAGCTTCCCGCTGCAGGCCGCCTTCGGGGGCAACACCCTCTACCAGGGGACCGTGCAGGTGTGGGAGCTGACCGGCGCCCAGGCCGCGCTCCAGGGGCAGCGCACCGTCACCCTCGTCGTCTGGCCCGACATCGGCGAACCGGCCGCCGTCGTCCTCAACGTCACCATGCTCGGCGGCTTCGCCACCACCAACCTCCCCGTCGTCATCGTCCCCATTCCCATCCCGGTCCCGGTGCCGGTCCCGGTCGGCCCCCCCGGCCCCGCCCCGGCGCCTTCGCCCGCGCCGACCGCCAGCGGCCCGGAAATCACGGTCGCCTACGACGGCACCATCCCTTTGCAGATCTTCCCCGCCATGGCGGGGATCGTCTCGTGCAAGGCCATCGTCTATCCCGGCGACATCCCCGACGCCCACATTCCCCGCCAGGCGCCCGCACAGGGGAGCGGCGCCACGTCGTTCACCCAGGCGGGCGGCTTCCAGGGATCGCTGCCCGTCGGCGCCGTCAAGCTCAACCAGAAGCTCGCCAAGACGCTGGTGATCTGGCCCGACCAGGGGGACTTCGACCCGCTGGTCATCCGCTTCAACGCCGTCTTCAACGCCATGCAGTACGACATCCCGGTCCGCGCCAAGGGATCGGTCTGGTTCGCCTGGGCGGCCGACGGCGCCGCGGCGGGAGGCCATCCCGCCGACGTCCACCGTCCGTCCCGCCTCGCGGTCCCGCTCGACGCCACCAAGATGAGCCTGCAAGCGTCGAACAACTGGAACCCTGACAACGGCGTCCCCTGCGACGCCAACGGCCGGGGAAACCCCCTCCCACTTCAGCCAGCCAGCCTCGGCCACTTCAAATCGGCCGGGCTGCAGTCCAATCTCATCGCGGACATCTCCGCCCCCAAGGGCGCCCTGGTCGGCGTCTGGGGCGTGCACCCCGCAGTCCCGACCACCGAGTTCCTCGCCGGCGCCCTCGTGAACAGCCTGCCCGTCCCCAAGGCCGCCCCGAGCCTCCCGCACGTCCAGCCGTCGTACCTCTTCCTGGGCCTGCACGACCTCGACGTCTGGACCGACAACAGCGACGATACGATCCGTGTCATGGTCTTCTGGGACACCACTCCCGTCCCGGTCAACCCGGTTCCCATCGCCGGCCCCGGCCCCGGCCCGGTCATCATCAACGAGAACGAGCTTCCGTGAAAGGGCCCGCTGACGGTCGATGAACACAGGATGTACGCCCAGGGACCGCGGTTCCTGGGCACTTCCAAGTTCGCAGCGATCAACGACCCTGCCATGCCACGTCAGGTGGCGGCGGCTCGCTTGGCGCTTCTCAGCCCTGAGCCCGAAGCGCGAGCGAGGCAGCACGCGCGACGCCACGAAGCCAGTGGCCCAGCGGCTCGCGCCGCGAGAGCCGCGACCCGCTGCGCATCGCGGAACGGGAGACGCTTCCCTTGCGGCCGTCGCGCGGGTCGGCTTCGCTCGCGCTTCGGGCTCAGACGTCCGGCCCCCGCGGCGTTCAAGGTTCGCTTGGTGCTCAGGCTTGGACTTGTTTCATCCATCCATCGAAGCGTGACCAGGCGCTAGTTCGCCTCGCTTGCCTGATGCTGGCTGGCGTCGGTCAATTCGTGGAAGATGCGGTCGAACTGGTCGGCGCAGCGCTTGAACACGTCGAGCAGCGCCGGCTCGAACTGGCCGGGCGAGCCTTCCAGCACCAGGTTCATCGCCGTGGCGTGCGACAGCGCGGGCTTGTAGACGCGGCGCGACCGCAGCGCGTCGTACACGTCGGCGACGGCGACGAGGCGGGCGCACAGGGGGATGTCGGTCCCGGCGAGGCGGTCGGGGTAGCCGGCGCCGTCGAAGCGTTCGTGGTGGTGGCGGGCGATGTCGATGGCCATGTGCAGGAACGCCATCGACGAGCCGTGCTGCTTGGCGACCTCCTTGAGCATGTTGGCGCCCAGGACGGTGTGGGCCTGCATCTGCATGCGCTCCTCGTTGGTCAGCTTGCCTGGCTTGAGCAGGATGTGGTCGGGCAGGCCGACCTTGCCGATGTCGTGCAGCGGCGCGCAGCACTCGAGCATCTCGATGAACGAGCGGTCGATCTGGCTGGCGAACGAGGGGCTGAGGGCGGCCTCCTCGGCGAGGCAGCGGCAGTAGGTCTGCAGCCGCACCAGGTGGGCCCCGGTCTCGGTGTCGCGCTGGGCGACCATGCGCGCCAGGGCCAGCACCAGCGCGTTGCGCGCCTGCACCAGGTCGCTGTTGCGGGCGGACAGGCTGCGCTCCAGCTCGGCGTTGACGGCCAGCATGCGTTGGTTGAGCAGTTCGGAGCGGTCCTGGGCGTCCTTGAGGCGGAGGGCGGACTTCACGCGGCCTTGCAATTGCACGACGCTGAACGGCTTGGTGAGGAAGTCGTCGGCGCCGGCGAGGAGCATGCGCGACATCTCGTCGGGGGACGCCTTGCCGGAGAAGATGATGACCTTGAGGTTGGGGCAGGGGGGGGACTGTCGGAGGCGGCGCAAGACCTCGTGGCCGAGGATGCCGGGCATGTGCATGTCGAGCAGGACGAGGTCGAAGGGCTTGTCCTGGACCATTTTGAGGGCGAGTGCGCCGTTGGCCGCCTCGTCGCAGCGCATGCCGTCGGCGCGGAGGACGGTGGAGCAGTACTCGCGGATGCTCGGCTCGTCGTCGACAATGAGGACGCGGGCGGCGAGCTTGGCGCCGGGAAGCGTCTCGGCGGCCTGGCGGAGCCGGTCGTTGGCGTACGATCCGCCGGGCGCCGGGCGGTGGTCGTTCATCTCCGGGCTGAGGAAGGGGAGCAGGGCCTCCATGAGCGCCTGCGGGGTGGGGTAGCGGTCCTTGGGCTTGTTGGCCATCATGCGGGCGAGCACCTCGTCCATCTCGGCGGGCAGCTCGGCGCGGTGAGCGCAGGCGGAGGGGGCCTCGTTCGACATGCGCATCAGGCGCCAGTCGCCGGCGCCGTCCTCCTCCTGGAAGGGGACGCGTCCGGTCAGGCACCAGAACAGCGTGCCGCCCAGGCCGTAGATGTCGGCGCGGATGTCGACGGAGCTGGCGTCGCGGGCCTGCTCCGGGGCGAGGTAGTCGAGCGTCCCCAGCACGGAGCCGGGCAGGGTGAGGCGGTGGTCGAGCTGCCTGGCCAGGCCGAAGTCGAGCAGCTTCGCTTGTCCTTCGGAGTTGAGGACGATGTTGGAGGGCTTGATGTCGCGGTGGACGAAGTGGTACTTGTGCGCCTCGGAGAGGGCGCAGGCGATCTGGTAGGCGACGTCGCAGGCCTTGGCGGCGGGCATGGGGCCGTGGGCGTTGACGCACTCCTCCAGGTCCTGCCCGGGGACGTACTCCATGACGAAGTAGCGCAGGGTGGGCACGCCGGGGCGCGGGCTGGGGAGCGTGCCGGCGTCCATCGCGCCGACGATGTTGGGGTGGTTGAGCCGGGCGACGGCGCGCATCTCGGCCATGAAGCGGGTGACGATGCGCGGGTCCTGCTCGGCGGAGAGGGAGAGGACCTTGACGGCGACCTGGCGGCGGAGGTCGATGTGCTCAGCGCGGAAGACGACGCCCATGCCGCCGGCGCCGAGCCGGTCGAGGACGCGGTAGTTGCCGAGGATCAGGCCGTGGGTCGTGCCGGCTTCGATGCGTGCCCGCTGGTAGTCGGTGAGCAGGCCGTTCTTCTCGAGCAGTTCGAGCACCTTCTCGTCGCTGCCGCTGCGGGCGATCTCCGCCTGCACGGCGGGGGGCAGGCTGACCCACTCCTCCATGAGGACCAGCGCGCAGTCGATCAGCTCCTTCACCCAGACGTTGCCCAGCGGGTCGTTGTCGCCCCGGGGGGAGACCGCGGTGGGGGACTGGTTTCTCGACGACAACATGGCATGCTCCAAGGGGTGGGTTCCGCAGCGAAGAGAGCGAAGAGGGCGAAGAGGGCGACTTCCGTCGCGAGGGCTTTTGCTTCGACACGCACCGCAGGA
>JAYSSW010001125.1:0-5351 GCA_043720335.1 Planctomycetia bacterium | reverse complement strand
CCCAGCCATGTGGTCAGCTACTTCCTCCACCCCTGGGCGCGGTACGCCGCCCCAGCGGAACTTGCTAATTGATGTACTTTCGAGCCGGCGTAATACTGGCTCTCTATGTGTCAGCATAATCGAAAAAATTATGATCCGCCAGTTGCGGCAACCGTTTTGATCGATGGGCACATTATTGAACGAAATGCACTCTGCTTCCCAATGCTGCTGAGGCCGTCGGGCGACAGCAGCTTGTTCGGCGACGACACGAAGAAGCTCGGCGACCATTTCGCCAATGTCAGCGACGCGGCGCTGGGGTATCTCGGCGAGCGCGGCGGCGTGGCGGCGGCGCCGTCGCTGTTCTTCCACACGCTGGCGGTGCTGCACGCGCCGCAGTACGCCAACGACAACGCCGACGCGCTGCGCCAGGACTGGCCGCGCGTGCCTCTGCCGGGCGCGGCGGCGCTGCTGAAAGGTTCGGGGGAGCTGGGGCGGCAGGTGGCGGCGCTGCTCGACCCGGAGAAGCCGGTGCCCGGCGTGACGAGCGGCAGGCCGCGCCCCGAACTACGCCACCTCGGCACGCCCAGCAAGGCCGGCGGCGGGCAGTTCGACCCCAGCAGCGATTTCAACGTGACCGCACGCTGGGGCATCGCGGGCAAGGACGGCATCTGCATGCCGGGCGCCGGCAGGGCGGTCAAACGCGCCTACACCGACGACGAACGGGCCGCGCTCGGCGCCGGCGTCGATGTGCTGGGCGAGACGACGTTCGACATCTACCTGAACGAGCGCGCCTTCTGGAAGAACGTGCCCCAAGCGGTCTGGGAATACACGCTGGGGGGCTACCAGGTGCTGAAGAAATGGCTCAGCTACCGCGAGTCGGCGCTGCTGGCCCGGCCGCTGCGTCTCGACGAGGTGGAGCATGTCCAGCAGGTGGTGCGCCGCGTCGCCGCGCTGAAGCTGCTGGGGCCTGCCCTGGACGCGAACTACGCCGCCGTCCAGGCCGACCTGTTCGCGTGGCCTGGGTAGTTCGCGGAGGGGCGCCTTCGCCAATCCGTTTGTGTCCCGGCGGCGGTTCCGGTAGAATGACGGGGCGTGGAATGCGAACGACCCCTGCGAATCGAGAACGAACATGAACAGGCTTGAGACCGTGCTTGAAGAAGCAAGGGTACAGATCTTGGCCCTTGCGGAGCGTCTCAAGACCGAGACGGAAGCCGAGGCGAAGGAAGGCCCCAACCGCAAGGCCATCGGGAATCTGGAGAAGGCCGTCGAGAAGCTGCGGAAGATCGTGGTGACCGTCGAGGTCAAGTTCTTCAACTCCCCGCAGGCGATGCAACGCTCCCTGTAAACGACGAAGCCCCGCTGGAACCGACCAGCGGGGCTTCCGGTCCTTCCTGGCCACCTGTGCGATCAGGCGGATCGACATGGACATTCCCGAACTGCGCGAGCAAGCCGACGCGCGCCGCTTCGTGCTGCAGAGCCTGTGGCGGCAGCGCATCCTGCCGGTGCGCGCCCGTGGCGTAGCCGAAGTGCTCGACCACGCTTTCGCGGCCGCCGCCGAAGGCGACCCGCTGCCGCCGCCCGGCTTCCTCGCCGACGTGGCGCACATGGTCTTCCACGCCAGCACCGGCGTCGCCAGCGAAACGGTTTTCATCCCGCACTGGTCGGGCGGCCCGGCCCGCGCTTATGAGGATCAAGTGCTGGGCAAGCTGTTCGCCGACTCGGCGTTCGAGCGGGCTGGCGACGCGCTGCGGCAGTACGCCCCCGCCGACCGCAGCCGTGGGCTGGCGTTCCTCGTGCAGCAGATGCGCACGCGCGTCGGCTTCCCCGGCGTGCTGCTCAGCCCGGCCGTGCTGAAGACGCTGCGCGACCTGCCTCCGCAACAACTGCTGGCCGAGGGCTGGGACTCGTTGCAGAGCGACGGCCCGATGCCGGTGCTGACGCAACTACACGACGGGCTGGTGTCGGCGATGCGCGGGGCGGCGGAGCTGATCGGCCCGGAGGACGTGTTCGAGCTGGAGCGCCGAACCGCGCTCGCGCCGTTCAGCCAACGGCTGGCGCTGCGGCAGGTGCTGCAGACGGCGGCGCAGCTGTCGGCCGAGCTGCCGGCGCGGAAGCCGCGCGCCTCGGGCCGCCGCTGGGAGGTGCCGACCCGGCTCCTGGAGGAGGACACCTACCCGGTCGGCGGCTTCACGTCGATCTCGACGCGGGGCAGCGTCGAAAGCCTGCTCCATTCGCAGCTCGCCCTGATGGAGCGCGACGAGCGCGACCGGCCCGACCTGTTCGACGTCAAGTTCCTGCGCGATGAACTGCTGTACTATTCGCGCGACGAGAACCAGTTCCTGCGCCGGCGCCGGTCGTTCGTGTTCGCGCTCTGGCCCGACCTGGTGCAGGCCCGCTTCAAGGACGGCGACCTGCCTGTGCAGCGCATCGTGATGGTGCTGGCGTCGCTGGTGAGCGCCATGCGGAAAACCATCGACTGGCTCGGCGACGACGCGCTGCAGTTCGTGTTCCATTTCGTGGCCGAGGCTGGCGAAACACCGCTCGACGAGGAGCGCAAGCTGCTGCAGCGGGTGCTGGCCGAGCAGATCGCCAACGGCACGGCGGCGCTGGAGACCGGCCCCGCGGCAGTGTTGCAAACGCGCTGCGAAGCGCTCGGCAAGCGCAGCCAATGCCACGCGCTGATGGCGAGCGTGCAGGAGCGCCGCTTCGACGCCGAACACGTGGCGACGAGCCGCCTCGCCGCGGTCGAAACGTCGTGGCACGGCTGGTCGCAAATGCTCGATGCGCTGGTCGCGAGCTGGGTGTGAAAGAGGATCAACCACGAAGGAGCACGAAGGGACACGAAGGAAGAAGGTTCCACTCTTCGTGTCCCTTCGTGCTCCTTCGTGGTAGATTCATTTCGATTTCACCATCCGGCCATTCACGACCGTGGCACGCAAGCGGAACGTCGCGCCGGGTTGCCCGTCGAAGAGGACCGCGTCGCCGTCTTCGACACGGGTTGGAGGCAGGCCCAGGAGGCGGCGCGGCTGGGCGCCGGCGAGGTCGAGGGTGTCGGCGAGGGACGTTTCGCCCAACGCAAGGAGATGGCCAACGCAGTGGTCGGTGAAGGCCCACGAGCCGGCCAAATAGGGGGTGCCGGGGACGACGATCTTGCCGGCGGGATGGACCTCGAACTCCTGGTCCCACTGGCGGTAGACGCCTGGCGGTGCGCCCGCGAGCGAGCCGGCGTCGCAGGTCAGCAGCAGCCGGGCGGGGGTCTTGGCACGAACGATGCAGCGCAGGACCGCTTCGGGGAGATGATGGCCGTCCGTGATGATGCTGGCCCAGAGACCGTCGTGGGCGAGCTGTTCCCAGAGATGGTTGTCGTGGCGGGGGAGCATGGCGTGCGAGCCGTTGCCGAGGTGGGTGCTGACGCGGGCGCCGGCGCGGACGGCGTCGCGCACGCAGGCGCCGCTGGCCGCGGTGTGGCCGAGCGCGACGACGACACCTGCCGCTGCGGCCTGCTCGATGAACGGGATGGCGCCGGGCGTTTCAGGGGCGAGCGTGACCATGCGGATGCGCCCGCCGGCTTCGTCCTGCCAGCGGCGGAACTCGTCCCAGTCGGGGGGGCGGACGTGCTGCTTCGGGTGCGCCCCGCGCGGCCCGTCGTCGGGCGAGATGTACGGCCCCTCCAGATGGAAGCCGACGATCGCCCGTGCGAGATCGGCGTCGGTTTCGCACGCCGCACGCAGCGTGCGGAAGCCGTGCGCCAGCGCCTCGAACGACCCGGTGATGAGCGTCGGGCACAGCTGGGCGATGCCATGCTTATGGCAGACGGCGACGACGTGGCGGATTTGTTCACGGGTCAGGTCGGGGGCGTTGAAGCTGACGCCGTCGCAGCCGTTGATCTGCACGTCGCAGAACGCCGGCGCGATCCAGCCCACTTCGACATCGGGCGTCGCCGACGTGGGAGGCGTGACGGTCGCGGCACGGCCTTCGAGGAAGGTGAAATCGCAGCGCTGGCCGGTGCGGTAGTGCGTGGCGCGGACGAGCATGGTAGTTCACGGCACGTTTTCGGTGGTGTCGGACGAGCCGCCGACGAGCTTCCAGCCGAGCAGGCAGAAGCCGCACAGCAGCAGCGCCGCGGCCGCGCCGACGCCGGCCATGATCCAGTCGCGGCGCGTGATTTCGCTCGGCGACTTGGGCAGGGCGCCGAGCGGGACCAGCTCCACGTCGATGCCCACGTCGGGCGTCAGCAGCGGCTCCTCCAGCTTGCCGACCGGGATCTTGTCGGACGAGCGTTCCTTCTTCGGCTTGCGCGGCTCGGCCCTGGCCGGCTCCGCGATCGGCACCGCCGGGTCGGTTCGCTTGTTCCCCACGCGCGGCTTCGCCACCGGCGCTTCAGGACTCGACGCCGGCTTGCTCGTGGACCTGGCGACAGGGGCTTCCGGACTCGACGCCGGCCTGCCGACCGGCTTCGCCGTCGGGTAGGGCGACACCATCGCCAGCGTCGCTTCCGGCTCCGCTGGGCCGTCCTCGATCTCCAGCCACGTCAAATACTTCTTGAGCTGCGGCGGGGCGTCCTCGGCCGCCTGCTTCGCCTGCTCGCTGTCGACCAGCAGGAACATCTCCAGCGCCTGGGCTGCCCGCGCCGGCGTCGGGTAGCGCTGGTCCGGCTTCTTCGCGATCATCCAGCTGACGATCTGCTGCAGGCCCTCCGGCACCTGCGCGTTGAACGCCTTCAGCGCCGTCGGCTCCTCGGTCGCGTGCCGCACCATCTGGTTGAGGATGTTGCGGTCGGGGAAGGGCGTCTGCCCGGCCAACAAATGATAGAGCACGCAGCCCAGGCTGTAGATGTCGGCGCGGATGTCGATGGCGCGCGGGTCGCGCGCTTGTTCGGGGGCGAGGTAGTCGGGGGTGCCGAGCAGCACGCCTTCGCCGGTCAGCTCGACGTTGGCCAGCCCCTCGTTGCTGAAGCTGATGCCGGACGGCGGGGCGTCCTCGTCGTACATCTCGCGGGCCAGGCCGATGTCGAGGATCTTGACGGTCGACTTGAGCGTCGTTTCCTTCGGGCCGTGAACCGGGGCGGGGACCAGCATCAGGTTGGCTGGCTTCAGGTCGCGATGGACCATGCCCTGCTCGTGGATGTGCTGCAAGCCAAGCAAGGCTTGATGAACGAGCCGCACCGCTTCGTGGGGGGGCAGCTTCTTGCGGCGGTGCAGCACCTCGTCGAGCGTTTCGCCTTCGAGGTACTCCATCACCAGGTAGTTGAGCTTGTTCGCCTCGCCGACCTGGAAGGAGCGCACCACGTTGGGGTGCTTCAGCTTGATCGCCAGCCGGGCCTCGCGCTGGAAGCGTGCGAAGAGCTGCGAACTTTTCGCGCGCGACGGGGG
>JAYSSW010001124.1:0-2512 GCA_043720335.1 Planctomycetia bacterium | reverse complement strand
CCTGGCGAGCCGTGCTGCGTAAGCAGCCGGGTTCCGCCGACGCCGCAGGCGAGCCGGATGCGCTGCGATGCCGCGCGGGTCGCCTGTGGCGTCGCCGTTACCCGGCCCCTCACGGGGCACGGCTCGCCGCTCTACCGGACATCAAGCACGCAGGCGTGGCCGAATTCGATTTGCTTGGGGTCGCTGGCCTCGACAATCCGGAATTCGGTGCGTGCCCGCACCTCCGTGCCCTCCTTCCCTTGAAGCCATTTGAGGTCGTCCAGCATCATCATGAGCAGCACCCTTTGGTCGCCGTCGCCCTTCAATACGAGGCACTTGCGGGCGTATTTCTCGACGACCGAATCGATCGTGCCAACCAGGATGACTTCGCCCAGTTCCTTGTACTTCTTCTCGGCAGCGTCAGCGTTCACCGCGAACTCCTTCACGATGTCCGCGACGCGGATCTCCGGGGCGCGTGCGTTTCCCAGCAATTGAAGCCCCTTCATCGACAGCTCCACTTCGTTGCCGAGGACCGATCCGACGGTCGCGAGGATCTTCACCTTCTCGCCGATTTTCACCACCTTGCACTTCTCCAACGCCGTCGGCGATTCGGTCGAAGCCAGGAGAACGATGCCTTTGCCCGCGATCGGTCCTGACGACAAAGGCTTCAGCCCCAAGTTGGCCCTTTTCCCTTGCTGGAAGAAGGCCGTCGCCCCGACCTCCCCGGTAACCTCCAGCGTCTTGTCCTTGTACTTTCTCTCCCACGCTTTGGGATCGCTCATGAATTCCTTGCCGAGTTCGACCGCGTCGATTTGGATCGTCGATTCCTTTTCGACTTCCTTCTTCGTCTCCTCGTCCTTCGGCGCCGACTTCTCAGGGTCCCGGTCGTTTCCCCCCTTGGCCCAGATATTCTTCATGCCGTAGCTGTCTTTTTCGAGTCGGTTCGCCGACCAGTACGAGAACGCGACGACCGCCCCCAGCAGGACCAGGAACACTCCGGCGCCGATGCGCAGGTACAGCCCCTTCCGCGACGGCTTCTTTTTCGGCGCGTCCACCTCTTGCTCCGGCTCCGCGCGCTTCTTCTTCGCCTTGGCCGGCGACTCCTCGCGCTTCGGCTTGCGGTCGTCCTCCTCGTCGTCGCGCGGGCGGACCGGCGCTTTGCGCGGCGGCTCGGCGGCTACCGGGGCCGTCTCCTCGTCCAAGGCAGGCGCCTTCGTGATCTCGCCGCAGTGCGGGCATTTGATCCTCCGCCCGGCCAGCTCGTCCTTGACCTTCAAGCTTCGCTCGCATTTGGAGCAGGTGACAACAATGGGCAAAACGCACCTCGATTCGATGACGACTGCGATGAATAGTTCCGAGTCGAATCGAGCGTATCCGGCTTTCGATGTGCCTGCCAGCGATTTCCTGCCGAATCGTCAGGCTCACCGCCCACGCCACATCTTCGCGCGTCGCCGCCGCTCCCCGCCGGTCGCGGCTCCTGCGCCTGCGGCTTCGTGAGTTCACCGCCCGGCGACGGCCCACAGCTTCACCGCGCCGCTGGCGCCCGCGCTGGCGAGGCGCTCGCCGTCCGGGGCGAACGCGACGGCGACCAGCGAGCGCGAGCGACCCGTATCCGTGTTCAGCAGCCGGCCGTCGACGGCGTCCCATTGCTTGAGCGCGCCGTCCTCGTGCCCCGTCGCCAGCGTTCGGCCATCGGGGCTGATCGCGACGCTCATCGCCAGGCCCGCCCCTGCCAGCTTCACCTGTTCCTTCCGCGTGGCGACGTTCCACATCTGCACGCCGGCGCCGGTGAGGGCTGCTGCGATAACCTTGCTATCGGGCGAGAACGCCACGGCGTAGACGCGGCCGCCGGCCGCCTTCAGCGATGCGAGTGATTTGCCCGCCTTCCAGTCCCACAGCATGATAACTCCGTCTTCGCCCCCCGACGCCAGCGTCCTGCCGTCCGGCGCGAAGGCGACCGCGCGGACGCTGCGCTTGTGGCTTGTCAGCGTCCGCAACGGCTTGCGGCCATCGACGCTCCAGAGTGTGACCTTGCCATCGGCGCTGGCCGACGCGAGGACGGCGCCATCGGGACTGAACGCGACGCCGTTCACCGCTTGCTTCGAAGCGTCGATCCGCGCGATTTCGCTGCCGGTGTCGGCGTTCCAGAGTCGCACCGTGTGGTCGGCGCTGGCCGACGCGAGCAGCTTGCTGTCAGGCGAGAACGCGACGCTGTTGACCGTGTCGGTGTGGCCATCGAGCGTGAATCGCGTGGAGTGGTTGGACGTGTCCCAAAGGCGGACGACGCGGTCTTCGCCGGCGGTCGCCAGCAGCTTGCCATCGGGCGAGAAGGCGAGCGAGCGAACCATGCCGTGGTGGCCACGCAGCGTCGCAAGCTCGGTGCCGGGCGCGGGCCAGAGCCAGAACGCGACGGCGACGGCGAAGACCGCGCCTCCTGCAACCGACGCGGCTCTCGTGGTGCGGTTCATGGATTGGTTTCGTTGATCGTCTCCCCTCTCCCCCCGCTCCAACAACCTGTTGTCGTGCGTAACAT
>JAYSSW010001123.1:0-2517 GCA_043720335.1 Planctomycetia bacterium | reverse complement strand
GCCTTCTGCAGCAGGATCGTGATTTCGCCGGGCGTGGACATCGGCAGGCCCCGGTGGAGGGTTGCGAATCGCCCCGATTCTAACCGACGAGCGAGATTATTCCAGAAATCTTGGACGAAATCCCGGCGGCTTGCGGACAAGGGGTGCAAGCGACAACCTTCCGCCAACTCAGGAGATCAGTGATGTCCTCCTCCAAGCACACGACGAAGCTCGAGATGGAAACCCTGGAAGGCCGACTGCTGCCGGCCCGCACCGTGTTCGCCCTCGACTTCACCCCCGACTACCGCAACATGGGCTCGCTCTACTCGACCTTCTTCAACGTCCGCAACAGCGCGGGCTACTCGCCCCGCTTCCTCGACTTCAACGGCGACAACCGCATCACCCCGACCGACGTGAACCTTGCCGCCAACGCCATCACCAGCATGGTGCGCAGCCACTACCGCAGCTACCTCGGCATGAACCTGTCGATCGTCGGCGGCGACGTGACCCAGCAGACCCACTGGGGCCATCGCTGGCTCTCCTACGGCCTGCAGAACGCCACGCACGTCAGCGTCATCTACCTCGGCGGACGCAGCGTCGGCGGCGAGTTCGGCCGCGCCCCCATCGCCCAGCGCGGCTACAACGTCGAGGGCTTCGGCGAAGTCTACGTCCGCACCATCGCCTACCACCTGTGGAACCGCGACGCCCGCGCCACCCCCGCCGACTTCGCCCGCCAAGTCGCCTCCACCACCGCCCACGAGCTGGGCCACATGATGGGCCTCGCCCACGCCTACTCGGGCCCGCGCGAGAACCTCATGCTCCCCAGCCGGCAGCGGACCAACAACTACTTCGTGAACCAGGCGGTCCGCACCGACCGCGGCGTGCAGAACGCCCACCACGAGCTGGTCTACTCCTTCCGTGGCCAGCGCTCCTTCTACCAGGTCGTCAGCCGAGGCGTGCCCGACACCGCGGGGCACGACCATTCCCACGGCGAAGAATCGGCGTTCCACACGATGCAGGAAGCCCCGGAGACCGCGGCGCCTTCCATTTTCAACCTTGCGGTCGACGCTCCTACGCTCTCCTTCGACGTGCACGCCGGCTTCGCGTCGCTGAAGAAGCCCGAATCGACCATGACGATCACGGCCACGCCGGGCTTCCTTGCACGGACCGTCGCGATTCCCGTCGCGCCGCCGCAGAAAATCGCGCATCGCAATCTCGCCAGCAGCCCGTCGCTTCCGCTGACGAACGCGCGGGTCGATCTCGCCGGCCTCGACGCGGCCTTCGCGAAGCTGGGTTCGTAGATCCTCGCCTCTGCCCAAGTCGTGAACTTCGAGCGTGCAATCGACCGGCGCCTTGCTTAGACTTTGGCATGGCTTCAACCAGGGCCGGCAGAACAAGCCGCCACCACCGGGAGAACACCGATGCGCCAAGCCCGCCAGCACGAGCCACGACATCGACTTCAACGATCCAGGGCGATCCTGGCCGGACTGGCGCTCCTGGCCGCGCTGCCGCTGCTGGGCGGCACGACGCTGGCCGATCCCCCTGTGGTCGTGGGCGGGTCGGGGGGCGGCGCCTTCGTGGACCCGGTCCCCGCTGGCTCGTTCCTGGTCGGCTTCGCCTGCACGCTGGAGAGCTACGGGCCCAACCTCGTTGTCCGCTCGGTGAGGCCGATCCACGGCGACGCGCAGGGAAGCCGCCAGCGCTCGGCGCTCTTCGGCGAGCCGGGCGGGGGCAAGGAGATCGTCGTGCTGGCCCCGGCAGGCTTCGCCGTCGGGGGGCTGCGCATCAAGGGCGGCGACCGCGTCGACGGCTTCGCGGCCATCTTCATGAAGATCGAGGGGGACCGCCTCAGCAGCCTGGGCGCGAAGGAATAATTCAGGGGTCTACCTGGCGCTCAGCTGGTTCCTGCGCAACGGCCAGTTAGTGATTTTTTTGGAGTTCGGTTCAATCGAAGGGCGTTCGGTCAGTTCGCTGAAAGCGGCTTGGCAGATCAATGATTTTATCATTGTCAGCCGTTTAGGCTATATCGCATTCTCGGAGATCTCTGATGACTATGATTGAATTGATTGAGCAAATTCGAAACAACTCCAGCACGATGCTTGGATACAAATCTGCAGATCGATTGTATGTATTTCTTCAAGGATTTGCCTTTGCGCGCAAGGGAACTGTAGAAGGAAACAACGACTATCGAATGTTAGCAGACTTTGGCAAATGGGTGCGTAACAGATTTAGAATCACGTCTACTCAAGACTGGGGGCAAGTAATCGTCTTCTTTGCTGCGAGTCCTTCAAACTCCTTGGATCTGTTTTTTGATTTGTACGAAGAGTTTCGTCAACAGAAACATCGATTATCGAAGCATAAGACTAGTGATGAACAATTCGGCCTGGAAGAGGCTTCCGATGACTTTTGACCCAACTCTTCAAGACTTCCTCTCGTTACTCAGCTCCGCCGCGGAAGACAGCCTTCGAGGTTCCACCTCGCGTCGCTCGCGCCAACGTGGATTGCGTCCATGCACCGTTCCACGAGGCGGAGGAGCGG
>JAYSSW010001122.1:0-2519 GCA_043720335.1 Planctomycetia bacterium | reverse complement strand
ATCGTTCGTGCAAACTGCACACTTGTCGTTGCAAACCGCACGCATCGCCGCGAATTTCCACGGCGGGCTTACGCCGCGCCGCTCGCCTTCTGTCACTCTCCGTGCATTCGTTGTTCCGTGGTTAGCGCTTTCTTGTTCAATGGTCGCCGTGCGACGTGTGGTCGATGTTGGCGGCGTTGGTCATCTCCTGGAGGCGGTCCTTGGCCTCGCCTTCGACGAACTGCCGCACGCGCGGGTCGCTCGATGCCTGGATCTGCTCCGGCGGGCCGTCGTACAGGATCTGCGCTTCGTCCGGCTTCAGGCGCGACAGCGGGTAGAACATCACCACGCGGTCGGCCACCTTGTAGACGGTCTTCATCTCGTGCGTGACGACGATGCTCGTCACCGGGTGCTTCTGCCTCGTCTGCAGGATCAATTCGTTGATGACATCGGTCATGATCGGGTCGAGGCCGGTCGTCGGCTCGTCGTAGAGCATCACCTCCGGGTTGAGCGCCAGCGCCCTTGCGAGGCCGACGCGCTTCTTCATTCCCCCCGACAGCTCCGCCGGCTTCTTCGTCTCGATGTTGGCGGGCAGCCCGACTTCCTGCAAGCGCTGCTTCACCACGTCGCGGATCTCGGCTTCGGTGCTGCGGCGCATCTCGCGCAGGCCGAACGCGACGTTGTCGAACACGGTGAGGCTGTCGAACAGGGCCGCCCCCTGGAAGAGGAAGCCGAACCGCAGCCGTTGCTTGGTCAGCTCGCGGTCGTCGAGGTCGGCGAGGACGCGGCCATCGAACGTCACCTTGCCGACGCTGGGGCGCAGCAGGGCGATGATGAGCTTGAGCATCACGGTCTTGCCGCAGCCGCTTTCGCCGATGATGACGACGGTCTGCCCGCGCGGGATGGCGAGTTGGATGTCGCTCAGCACGCGCTGCGGCGGGAACTCCATGCCGACGTGGTCGAACACGATGAGCGGCGCCGCGCCGGGGGGTGGATCGTTGTTCGCCATCGCTTGCTCGCTCAAAACTTTCCCTACCCGGCGAACGGCCTGCGTAAGCAGGCTGGTTGAATGATCGGTCGTCGCAAGGTTCCACCAGCCAGCTTACGCTGGCCGTTCGCCAACAAATCGGTTCCCCACCCGGCGAACGGCCGGCGTAAGCCGGCTGGTTGAATGATCGGTCGCCGCAAGGTTCCACCAGCCAGCTTACGCTGGCCGTTCGCCAGGCGACGCTCGCTCAAAGGATCGAACGGGCGGCCCCGCCTCCCATCACCAGTTCGTGCAGTTGGAACAGCACCATCGACAGCAGGAAGTCGAGCACCAGGATGAACACGAACGACGCGACGAACGACTCCGTCGCGGCCCGGCCGACCCCCTCGGCGCCCGCCTGGCTGTTCAGGCCGCGATGGCAGCTCACCAGCGCGATCGAGATGCCGAAGAAGACCGCTTTGATGAGGCCCATCGTCACGTCCCACATGCGCACGAACGCTTCGCTGTTCTGCCAGTAGTAGTGGGCCTCGATGCCGTACACCTTCGTGCAGATGAGGGCGCCCCCCATGATGCCCATGAAGTCGGCCATGATCGTCAGCAGCGGGATGAGCAGCGTGCAGGCGATGAGCCTTGGAACCACGAGATAGTGCAGCGGGTGGGCGCCCAGGCACGACAGGGCGTCGACCTGCTCGGTGACGCGCATCGTCCCCAGCTCCGCCGCCATCGCGCTGCCGACGCGGCCCGCCAGCATCGTCGCGGCGAGGACGGGGCCGAGTTCGCGGACGATGGTGATGTTGATCATCGAGCCGAGGCGGGTCGCCAGGCCCATCTTGTTGAACTGCTGGAAGGTCTGCACCGCCAGCACCATGCCGATGAACATGCCGGTGATGGTGACGACCGGCACGCTGCGGACGCCGATGGCGTAGAAGTTGGGGAGGATCGTGCCCCGGGTCGGCCAGCGGCGGAACAGCCAGCCGAGGGTTTGGAGCGTGAACAGGCTGAAGTCGCCGACGACGACGACCACGTCGACGGCGATCTTGCCAAGCGACGTGACCAGTCCATTTTTCGCGGCGCCTGCCGTGGCCATGAGCGTCGATCCTCAACGAAGGGGCGCGGACGAAGCCGTCGAGCGCCGGGGATCCTTCCCCTCGTCAGCATCGGCACACGCAAGATGCGGACTTTGCCGACGGCGCGGGCGACGGGGGTTTGATCCGTGTCGGCCAGGCTCATGTTGCGCTCGACCGCTGCAAGCCGTGCAACCGTCACGCCGCCGCTGGCATTGTACCGGCGCCGACAAGCGGTCATTCTCCCACTTCGAGGATCGTTGAGATGATGAAAGCCCAGGGCTGCTGCCCTGGGTATGCAAATCCCCAGGGCAGCAGCCCTGGGCTTTCGAGCGAAACGCCCCAACCCGCGCCGTCGTCAAACTTTCCCCTATCGGCACTCGTCGGAAGGTTGACTCAGAGCGTGTGAAAAAATCGAAAACACGGAAAATCAGGGGTGTTTCAGGCCGCCAGACTCGCCATTACAGCCTTCGGATTGCAGATTTCCG
>JAYSSW010001121.1:0-2521 GCA_043720335.1 Planctomycetia bacterium | reverse complement strand
CTGCCACCAATCACCCCCACCAATCGCTTCGCTCATGGTGGGGCTTGCCATTCATGATTGAAACAAGGACGGGTGCCGCGTGTCCGACAGGGTGGTCTCTCCGCGTCTTCGCTTGGCCGTCTCGGCCTGCCTTCTCGTCGCCTGGCTCGGCTACCTGCTCTACCTGGTTATCCAGTCGCAGTCGCTCGTCGTGCTGTCGCGCTCGCAGTTCCTCGTGTCGAACCTGTTCGTCGAAGCCGAGGTGGTGGACGAGAGCGACTCGCCCAGCGACAAAATCAACGTCACGAAGGTCCGCTGGGCCGCCGATCCGGGCGACGAGAAACTGGCAGGCAGCGCGATCCGCGTCATCAACCTGCCCGAAGCGCGGGCCAGCACCGGCTACGTCGGCGCGGGGAAGTACCTGCTGCCTGTGCTGAAGCGGGTCGCGAAATCAGGCGAGGTCGACTTCCTCGTCCCGCCCGTGCCGATGGTGCCGGGCTACGCGCCGCCGAGCGACGGCCCGGACGTGCGCATCTACCCGCTCGACGCGCAGACGGAAGCCCAGCTGGCCGACCTGGTCGCCGAACGCAGGAAGTGACGAGGCGGATTGGGCAGTGGTTGCTGACCAGAAATCCCCAGCGACAGAAGGCGAGCGGCGCGGCGTCAGCCCGCCGTGAAAATCTTCGTTCGTGCAACTTGCTCGCTGGTCGTTGCAAACGCCACGCGCCGCTGCGGAATTGCACGGCGGGCTGACGCCGCGCCGCTCGCCGTTGCCCATGGATTTGGTTCCAAGTCGGTTTTGAACCAACTTCCGAACCGCAAGCCCATCGCCTGAAAAGCGGCGAACACCGACTCGCTGCTTGACAGGCGCCGCGCCGTCGTGTATATAACCAATCAGTTCTATAACCGATGGGTTGCACCATGAAGTCGACCGAGCGCCTCAGCGCCACCTTCGCCGCCCTCGCCGACCCGACGCGGCGAGCCATCCTCACCACGCTCTCGAAAGGGGACGCGTCGGTGAACGAGTTGGCCAAGCCGTTCTCGATGAGCCAGCCCGCCATCTCCAAGCACCTGCGCGTGCTGGAGCGCGCGGGGCTGATCTCGCGCGGACGCAATGCCCAGCGCCGCCCCTGCCGCATCGTCGGCAAGCCGCTCGCCGAGGCGAACCAGTGGCTGGAGGAGTACCGCCGCGTCTGGGAGGGGAACTTCCAGCGGCTCGACGACCTGCTCGATGAACGGAAGGCCGCGACCCCGAAGCCCGAAACCAAGAAGAAGAGGAGTTGACCGATGCCGAGTCCCATGACGATCACGACCCCCAGCGACCGCGAGATCGTGATGACGCGCGTCTTCCACGCGCCGCGCGAGCTGGTCTTCGACTGCTGGACCAAGCCCGAACTGGTCAAGCGCTGGCTGACCGGCCCGCCCGGCTGGGAGTTCGTCGTCTGCGACATCGACCTGCGCGTCGGCGGCGCCTACCGCTACGTCTGGCGCAAGGCCGACGGCGCCGAGATGGGCATGGGGGGCGTCCACCGCGACATCGTCCGCCCGGAAAAGATCGTCACGACGCAGCTCTTTGACATGGACTGGACCGGCGGCGAAGCGGTCGGCACGCTCGTCCTCACCGAGCGCGACCGCGTCACCACCTCGACGAACACCGTCCTCTACTCGTCGAAGGAAGCCCGCGACGGTGCGATGCAGTCGGGCATGGAGCACGGCATGAACGCCGGCTACGCCCGTCTCGACGAGGTGCTGGCCTCGCAGACGTCGGGCAGCTCGCCGTCGGGACTCGTCAAGGGCCTGCGCAAGCCGGGCGAGTTCTGCTGGTTCAACATGCTCACGCCGAAGCCGGCCGAGGCGATCGAGTTTTTCAGCAAGCTGCTCGGCTGGACCTGCTTCGAGATGCCCGGCATGGGCCACGGCGTGAAGGTCGCCGGCCGCGACGTCGGCGGGCTGTTCGACCTGCACGGCCCCAGCACGCCGCCCGGCCTGCCCCCGTACATCGGCGTGATGGTGAAGGTCGAAAGCGCCGACGCCGCCTGCGCCAAAGTCATCACTCTCGGCGGCAAGGCGAATCCCGCGTTCGATGTCGGCGACGTGGGCCGCATGGCGGTCTGCTTCGACCCCACCGGCGCCGAGTTCGATTTCTGGCAGCCCTACAAGATGCAAGGGACCGACGTCGACAGCGCCCTGCCCGGCGCCCCGTGCTGGCACGAGACGCTGACCACCGACGCCGAGGCCGCCACGAAATTCTACCGCGAGCTGTTCGGCTGGACCGCCGACACGAAGGCGATGCCCGGCTTCACCTACACCACGTTCAAACTCAGCGAGCAGCCGGTCGCGGGGCTGATGCAGATCACGCCGGAGATGGGCACGTTCCCGTCGCACTGGGCGACGTACTTCACCGTGAAGAACGCCGACGAATCAGTGAACGAAGCGACAAAGCTCGGCGGCACGATCTGCATGCCCGTTCGCGACATCCCCAGCGTCGGCCGCTTCGCGGGCATCACGTCGCCGCAGGGCGTCACGTTCTACATCATCCAGC
>JAYSSW010001120.1:0-2522 GCA_043720335.1 Planctomycetia bacterium | reverse complement strand
CCGGTTGAACACGAAAGCGTGAATAACGTATGCAGATATAGAATGCGCCGCAGTCGCCCTCGGCCGCTCTCTTCTCCTTCGAGGTTCCGCCATGTCGTCCGCTCCCGCACCGCAGTCGTCCGCCTGGCGGATTCCCGCGCTGGTCCTCATCCTCGCGATCAGCGTGGCCGGCGCCTGGTGGTGGCTGCGGACGCCCGCGACCATCGACATGACCCGCGTGCTGGCGCTCAACAACCAGGGCATCGGCCAGCTCGAGCAGTTCGAGTACAAGGACGCGGCCGAGACGTTCGAGAAGGTGACGCTGCTCGTCCCCGACTGGCTGCCGGGGCAGATCAACCTCGGTATCGCCCTGCTCAACTGGGACGGCCAAGCCGCCGAGGAGAAGAAGAAGGACGGCGACGCTCCGAAGAAGGCGGCGAAAACCCTCGGCTCGATGGACCGCGCCATCCAGATCTTCGAGAAGATCCTCAGGAACGATCCCGCCAACAACCACGCCGCCTTCTGCCTCGGCATCATCAACGAGTACCGCGGCAACCTCAAGGAAGCGATCCCCCTCTTCGCCGCCGTCACCGAGCGCGACCCCGCCGACGCCTTCGCCTGGTACCACCTCGGCTTCCTCCATTCGCAGGTGCAGGATCTCGAACCGACCAAGACCGCCCTCCGCAAAGCCCTTGATCTCGATCCGTATCTCGCGTCGGCGTCGTACGGCCTGGGCATGGCGATGCGCCTCGACGACCCGAAGCAGGCCAAGGAATTTTTGGCGCGGCATGGCCAGCTCGTCCGCGAAGGCAGCAACTGGGAAACGCTCAGCCGCCTGCGCTACGGCGAGATGGGCAAGTACGCCGAGGCGGTCGGCCGGGCCACGCCGCTGAACACCGCCGCGACCGGGCCGATCCCGCTTTTCCAGCGCGACGACAAGCTGCAAGTGACCCTCGCCCCCGGCACGCGCTGGGCGAAGGCCGCCGACTTCGGCGACGGGCCGGAAGCCGAACTGCTTCGTTTGGTGCGGGCGCGCTTCGGCGGCGTCCTCGTCACGCTCGACTTCAACAAGGACGGCAAGCCCGACCTCTTCCTTGCCGCAGCGGTGGTCCGCGCCGGGCAGCTGCAGGACTTGCTTTTGCAGAACGACGGCGACGGCAGGTACCGCGACGTGACCAAGGAAGCCAACCTCGCCGGCCCGCGCCGCACGCTCGGCGCTTACGCCGCCGACTTCGACAACGACGGCTTCCCCGACCTGCTGCTCACCGGCGCGGGCAAGCAGTGGCTCATGAGAAACACGGCCGACAAGTCGCCGCGCTTCGACGACATCACGGACAAAGCGGGCCTCGACCTCGGCACGCAGGTCTGCCTCGGCGCCGCCTTCGTCGACATCGACCAGGACTCCGACCTCGACCTGTTCCTCAGCATCCTGGGCAAGACGACCGACGAAGCCCTCGCCCACCTGCGCGATCCCGCGAAAGCAACGGGCGACGGCGTCGCGTTGTTCCTCAACGTCGGCGTCTCGCCGCCGAGCAAGAACGGCAAGCCGCTGCCTCTGGAGATGAAGTTCAAGAACGCCAGCGACAAGTTGCCAGCGGGCATCGGCCCCGTGATGAATGTCACCATCAGCGATCTCGACGCCGACCGCGACATCGACATCGTCACGCTGCGTGATGGTGGGTCTGCGCAGGCGATCCTGAACGACCGCTTCCTCGCGCTTCGCCTCCAGCCGATCCCGGAAAGCATGCTGCCGAAGGGGACGTGGAACGGGGCCCTGGTTCTGGACGCCAACCGCGACGAGAAGGCCGACCTGCTCGTCGTCGGCCCCGGCCAAAAACCGGCGTTCCTCGTGCAGAACGCATCGGGCGGCGAAAAATGGTTCACGCCCGGCGCGACCGATTCGCCGCCGCTGATCCAGGCCCACGCCGCCGACATCGACCTCGACGGCTGGACCGACGTGGTCGGCCTGAGCGCGACCCGCAAGCCGGTCCTGCTGCACAACGACGGCACGCGGCTCAAGCACGTCCCGCAGGCGCTCGGCAGCGACGCCGACTGGCCGGTTGATCTCGTGGCCATCCTCACGCTGGATGAGAACGGCGACGGCTTCCCCGACTTCCTCGTCTGGTCCGAAGCCGATGGTCTGCGTCTCCATCGCAGCCAAGGGAACGGCAACTTCCCGCTCATCCTTGAACTGACCGGCAAGTACGACAACGCCTACACCCTGCGCTGCAACCGCGACGCGGTCGGCGCCTGGGCGGTCGCGCAGACGCCACACCTGCGCACCACAGCCGAGCTGACCACGCCGAGCGCCGGCCTGGGGCAGTCGCGCCAGCCGCTCGTGCTCGGCCTGGCCAAGTCGCCCCAGGCCGACTTCCTCAGCCTGCGCTGGCCCGACGGCATCTGGCAGGCGGAACTCAACCTGCCCACCCGCCAGCGAACGGTAATCTCCGAGAACAACCGCAAGCCGATCTCGTGCCCCGTCCTCTTCGCCTGGAACGGCCGGTCGTTCGGCTTCGTCAACGACTTCCTCGGCGCCGGCTCGC
>JAYSSW010001119.1:0-5377 GCA_043720335.1 Planctomycetia bacterium | reverse complement strand
CGCTCATGGTGGGGCTTGCTTTCGCAATCTGAGATCGGCGATCTGAAATCTGAAATCGAAAAGCCCCCGGAACCCCCGGGGGCTTTCCGCGTCAGCTCGTCCAAGCCCGAAGCGCCGAGCGAAGGGAACGCCGCGCTTGTGTTCGCCGAGGGCGGCGGCCATAATCAGGGCACGGGCGATTCCTCCGCGTTTCCCAAGAGGTGTCCTCATGCCGGCGCTCAATGTCCAGAACGGGGCGTGCCTGGTCGCGCTGCTGGCCTCGGTGGCGATGGCGCTCGTCGTCATGGCCGCGCTCAACCGGCCACTGCGGCGCTATCTGCTGCGGGTGTGCGAATCGGGAAGGCCGACGTGACGACGACGCGCCTTTTCCGCGGGCTGGCCCTGCTGCTCTACGGGGTCGGCCTGTTGCTGCCGGTGGGCGGCGACAACGGCCCGCAGTCGGTCGGGTTCCTGGTCGCCTACAGTTGCTTCTGCGGCATGGTCGTCGTCCCGGTCGCGTTCGTCGAGCAGCCCGGCTCGCTGCTGACGCTGTCGTGCGCGTCGCTGCTCGCGATCGCGCTGGCGCACCCGCTGCTGTGGTGGAGCTGGCTGGTGCATGCGCTGCGCAGGCCGCTGCACGCCAGCATCACGTCGGGGATCGCCTGCGTGCTCTGGCTCGTCTTCCTGCTGGTCTCGCAGGGGCCGACGCACCCCGACCACGGCGTCAGCAATGGCGGCCGGGGCTACTGGCTCTGCTTCGCCGGCATGGCCGGGTCGTGCCTGAGCTCCGTCCTGCGCTGCAGGGCGGCCAAGGCCGAACGCCTGCGAAGTTCCTCGCGTTGATTCCACGTTCCCCACCAAGGAGAATCCCATGCCTCGCAAGCTCGCGTTCCTGCTCGTCGCGGCGATCCTCGCCGCCTTCCCGAACCTCGCCACGGCCCAGGGCAAGGACGCCAAGGACGACGCGCTCGCCAAGGAGGCGGTCGAGAAATTCTTCGCCGGCTTCAAGGGCAAGGACATCGACGCCGTTTTGAAAGTGTGCGACGCTCCGTTCTGCCGCGAGGGGGGCAAGGACCTCGCCACCCGCGACGAGCTGAAAACCCACCTGCAGAAATCAATCGAGCGCCGCGACCCGGCCGGCGACTCGATGAAGATCCTTCGGATCACCACGCTCCCCAAGCTGGAGAAGGCCGACGGCAAGTTCACCGACGGCGAACGCGCCACCGTCATGGGCGTGATGGGCAAGCAGCACCGCGTCGTCGAGGTCGAATGGAACCGCGCCGGCGAAGGCAAGCACCGCCAACTCCTCTTCCTCCGCCTCAAGGACGGCAAGGCCCACGTCGTCGGCGTCATCTGACGCTCTCGCGGTGGCAGGCAGCGCGGCACGCTCAGTCCACGCCCGGCTTCACCTTCTCCAGCGGCGTCGTCCACAGGAAGACGCAGTGTTCGCGGTCGCCGACGCGCATGCGCAACTCACCCTGCGGGCGGACGCCATCCATGTCGAAGTCGTGCGACACGATGCGGCTGCCCGGCTTCAACTGGTCGAGCTGCGGGATCAGCTTCACGTTCAGCCGGGGCAGCAGGTACAGCGTGACCACGTCGGCTTTGCTCAGGTCCAGCTCGAAGAGGTCCTGCTCCTGGATCGTGACCAGGTGTTGGACGCTGTTCTTCTCGACGTTCTCCAGCGATTCTTTCACGCGGACCGGGTTGATGTCGAAGCCCCACGACCGCACGCCGAACTTCTTCGACGCGGCGACGGGGATGCGGGCGTCGCCGCAGCCGAGGTCGTAGACGACCTCGCCGGGGCGCACGTCGGCCATCTCAAGCATCTTGTCGACGACCTCGTGCGGCGTGGGGACGTAGATCACGTCCGGCTGTCGCTCCCCTACGCCGGGCTGGGTCAGCACGGTCAGCGCCAACGTGAACAACGTCGCAGCGACCACCCCGGCGATGAAGAGGAAGGTGAGGCGGCGCATGGGGGAAGGCTCCGGTAGCGTTCGCGGAGAAGCGGAAAGCCACAGGCGATGTTCGGAAGGCTTTCCCAAGCCGCTCCCCTGGGGAGCGGAATTCATGTTTCACCGATACAGGACCGGACTTTCCAGCGTGTCGCCTCCGCTGCGCGGTCGGCGGGATCCGCCGCCCAGGGCGGCGGCTTGGGGATGCACATCCAGCGCTTGCATGCCTACGCCGGCGGCGAGGCGGACTCGTCCGACTCGTGCGGCGTGTAGCCGCCGAACAACGCCGAGAGGGCGTAGAGGGGCAGGCCGAGCAGCACCAGGACGAAGCCGAACAGGCAGCGGTAGCCGACGAAGAGGACCGACTGGTACAGCATGAAGACGCACATGGCGCAGAAGATCATCGGCACCAGAGGGTAGAGCGGCACACTGTAGGGGCGCTCAAGGAGCGGGTTCTTCTCGCGGAGCAGGAAGAGGGAGAAGCCGGTCAGAAGGAAGAAGACCCAGAAGACCGGGGAGGTGTGCGAGACGAGGGTGTCGAAGGCGTTGCCGGGCTGCCAATCGCCTTCGGGGACGACGCCGATGAGGCCGAGGGCCTGGTTGACGAGGGCGTGCCCCTGGGGGGTGGCGAAGGAGGCGATCATGGCGACGGTGAACAAGGCCTGGATGAGCAGAGCGAGGACGGGGGAGCCTCTGCCTGGCCTGGCCTGGCCGACGAAGCCGAAGAGGGCGTGGTCGCGTCCCATGGTGCTGTAGACGCGGGCGCCGGCGAAGATGAGGCCGTTGACCGCGCCGAGGGCGGAGACCATGATGAGGATCGTCATCGCCTTGCCGCCGTACGCCAGAGGCTCGGCGTCCTCGGCCTGCGGCATGAACCTGTTGACCAGTCCGTCGACGAGCTTCTGGGGGAGCTGGCCGAACTGCTTGGCCTCGTCGAAGCCGAGGCCGACGAGGTAGGCGGCGTTGACGAGCAGGTAGACAGCGGTGATGGCGCCGATGCCCAGGATGAGCGCGCGCGGGATGTTGCGCTTGGGGTCGCGGACTTCGGCTGCGACGAAGGCGGCGTCGTTCCATCCGCCGTAGGCGTAGAGGATGAGGATCATGGCGAGGGCGCCGAAGTGCGAGCCGGCCAGGGTCGGGCGCTCCCATTCGACAGGGTTCGACTGGCCGAGCCAGAAGCCGGCGACGATGATGGCGAGCAGCCCGATCAGCTTGAGGACGGTGATGATGTTGAGCGCGATGGCGCCGAGCTTGACGCCGAGCACGTTGAGCAGCGTGACGACGGCGACGGCGCCGACGGCGTAGAGGAATTCGGAGCTGACGCCGAAGTCACCGAACTGGGCCTTGAGGTCGAGGAGGCTGGTGGCGTTCTCGCCGAAGACGACGGCCATGGCGCCGATGCTGGCGGTGAGGACGACGGCGAGCTGGGCCCAGCCGAAGAGGAAGCCGACCCAGGGCCGGAAGGCCTGGGTGAGGTAGACGTAGTCGCCGCCGTCGCGGGGGTAGGTGGTGGCGAGCTCGGCGTAGCAGAAGCCGCCGACGAGGGCGAGGAAGCCGCCGAAGAGCCAGACGAGCAGGGCGGTGCCTGGGTCGGAGGTGTTGGCGAAGATGAGCCAGGGGATCTTGAAGATCGTCGTGCCGATGACGATGCTGACGATGATGCTGACCGCGCTCCAAAGCCCGAGGGGGGGCTGTTCCTGGGGCTCGCTTTCGCTGCTGCTCATTGCAAGTCGTCTCCGCCTCGGGGTGCGTCGGCTGGGTATCCTTTCGTTGTAATCGAGCCATCGGGGGGACGCCAACCCAATCGCGGCGAAAAGCGGGATTTCTTCGCGGGCGCCGGTGCGCCGTGGCGCTTCTTGTCGCCGCGTGGTTTGGCTGCTCCCTGCCGGTCGCGGTTCCTGCGCCTGCGGCTTCCTTTTCCCGCTCTGCCTTTTCCTCTGCGACTCTGCCTTGAGTTTCTCTGCGTCTCTGCGGTTAGCTCCTCCCTGCGCATCGGGTGTGACAACGCCGCGCCCGGATCGTCAAACTCTGCGGATTCCGTCGGAAATCCGGGGCCGCCTTCATCGAATCCTAACGGGTGGGCTTTTATACCTGACCTGAGATGGTAAGATGAAGCGGCCATGCCGATCGCGCGGGCGGGCGCCAGGTCAAGGACGACGACCGGGACGAGCAGGGAGGCGACCCGCCATAGCCGCACGAACGCATCCCGCCGGAGTTCCTCCTCTCCCTGAACGACAACCCGCCGACGGTTTCCACAACCAAGCCAGGGGCGAAAGGATCGACCATGACCGAAGGGCATCGCGAGGTGGAAACGCCGCCGCAGGAAGAGGCGCCATCGTGTTCGCAGGGACCGTCGCCGGGGTTCGGCTCCAGCGCCGGGCTGGGGGACGCCTACGAACTCAAGTTCCAGCTTTCGCCCAGCGAAGCCGGCGTGATCGAGCAGTGGGCGCGCCAGCACATGACCCCCGACGCGCACGGCGACAACGGCAGCTACCGCATCACCTCCATCTACTGCGACACCGCCGCCCTCGACGTGTTCCACCGCTCGCCCGGCTACCGCCGCCACAAGCACCGCCTCCGCTGCTACGACGGCAACCCGGTCGTCTACCTCGAACGCAAGACCAAGAAGGGGGATCTCGTCCGCAAGAAGCGCGTCGAGATCGTCCCCGACGAACTGCCGCTCCTCGCCGAAGCACTGACGCCTGCCGAGTGGTCGGGGATGTGGTTCCATCGCCGCGTGCAGAAGCGCGCGCTGCTGCCGACCTGCCTGATCGGCTACCACCGCACGGCGTTCTTCGGCTGGTCGAACGACACGCCGCTGCGGCTGACGCTCGACACGAACCTGCGCGGCGCCAAGGCGACCGGCTGGGAAGTGCCTCGCCTGCAGGACGGCCTGCCGCTGCTGCCGGGCAGCGTGCTGCTGGAGCTGAAGTTCCACCTGGCGATGCCTGACCTGTTCCGCCAGCTGCTGCCGCTGCTGCCGCTTCAAACTGCGCGGGCGTCGAAGTACCGCCGCTGTGTGGAACTCTGTGTGCTGAACGGCGCGACCAACGAGCACGTCAACGGCGCCGCCGTCAACGACAGCGCCGTCAACGGCCACGCCGTCAACGGCAGCACCGTCAACGGCGACGAACGGCGTGGAAATGCCTAGAAATGAAGCGATCTGATCGCGGATCGCGGATTGGAAAGGCAAGCCCCAGGATGAGCAACGCGATTCCTGGGGGTTCGACCCCCACCAATCACTTCGTTCATGGTGGGGCTTGGGAGTTCCATCGTCCCAAGTCCAGGAGAACGCATGCTAGAACTGTTCCAAGGAGCGGGCGAAGCTGACCCGACCGTCCCTCTCGACGTGCTGCTGCCCCGCCTGGGCATGGCGTTCTCCTGGACTTGGGACGATGGAACTCCCAAGCCCCACCATGAACGAAGTGATTGGTGGGGGTCGA
>JAYSSW010001118.1:0-11415 GCA_043720335.1 Planctomycetia bacterium | reverse complement strand
ATGCGGGGACGGAGAGCTCGGGCGCGCAGCTCGGCGTCCTCCTGACGAGCCACCGCAGGCACGTGCCGGTGCAGAAGGACCTCCCCACTGGTGCGGGTTTTGCTGTCCGTGCCCACGTCGTCAAGGACGACCCGAAGGACCACGTACGGCTCGGCGTATTCTGCACCGACCCAGAGTGTGAGGACATCTTCCGGCACTTCATGGGGGACCTGACAGCTCACCTCTTGGCCGAGGCGAGCGTCGAAGGAGCCACCCGGACGTTCCTTGCACGCGTCGTGCTCTGGCAGCGATTCTTCGTTGGCGGTTCCGGGGGATATCTGTCCGAAGAGGGGCAGGTCGGGCTCTTCTCGGAGCTACACGTACTGAGGGAGCTACTCGTCCCCTCGGTCGGGCCGTCCACGGCAGTAGACTCGTGGAAGGGGCCTGACTCCAGCCCGCAGGACTTCATCCTCACATCGTGCGCTATCGAAGTGAAGGGTAGCCGCGCCAAGGCGGGCGGCCGTATCGCGATCTCCAACGAGATGCAACTCGACGATCGACCCTTCCCGCACTTGGTGCTCGTCCACATCGCCCTCGCGGCCGGGGGCGGCACCTGTCAGTCGCTTGTCGACATCGTCGCCGACGTGCGGTTGCTTCTGGCGACAAGCGGACGCCCGCTTTCCGCGTTCAACGACCGGCTCATCACAGCCGGCTACTCCGACGCCCACGCCGGCCGGTACTGCGAGAACCGTTTCTTCGTCAGGGAGGTTCGCTATTTCGAGGTCAGGGATGACTTCCCCCGAATCCGCCCCGGGGATTTCCCGCCGGGTCTGGTAGACATTACCTACAATCTCGACTCTGCGGCGCTGGTGCCGTTCGAGGTCGATCGCACCGCCGTGGAGGGCTGGTTGAAGTCATGAGCGAAACCGACCCGGTCCTGACGACTTACAACGACATCCGGCAGCAGGTGCAGATCCGCGCGTCCGTGTCCGAGGAGGGTGTGCTCCGTGAGGAGATCTTCACCCGCTGGGCGATCGACCTACTAGAGGAAAAGGGGGAAATCTCGGGGGGCGAGTCCTGCGCCTGTGCGGTCCCGCGCGTGGGGAAGGTTAGCGGGTACTGGCTCGACAACGACATGGGCCGGCTGACCGTGTTCGTGAGCAAGTACGCCGGGCTGGCAGACCCGCCGCGCATGCCGGCCGCCGACGCGGGCGCGCTCATCAACGGGGTGCTGCGCTTCGTCGGCAAGTGCCGGATGAACTGGCACCGCGCGCTGGAGGAGTCCTCCGAGGGGTTCGCGTTTGGGCAGATGATCTCTGGAGTCGATTTCAAGAAGACGGCAACGCGGGTCATTGTGCTGACCGACCACCGTTGCCCGAAGCTTCCGGATCAGGATGCGAAGATCGACGGCAGGGAGGTGGTGTGGGCGGTCTGGGATCTCGATCGCTTCCACCGGACGCTCACCTCTGGCCGGGAACGGGAAGAGATCACGATCGACTTCAGGGAGGTTGGGAAGGGCGCCGTTCCGTTCATGAAGATGCCGTTTTCGAATGCCGTTTACGAGACCTACCTCACGATGATCCCGGGGGACCTGCTGGCAAGGATCTACCGGGAGCACGGCGCGCGACTCTTGGAGCAGAACGTCCGGACCTTCCTGCAGGCTCGCGGGAAGATCAACCGGGGCATCCGCGACACCATCATGAAGCAGCCAGAGATGTTCCTCGCCTACAACAACGGGCTGTGCGCCACCGCAGCTCACATCGACGTGGAGAGCGAAAAGGGGCCGGTCGCCAACATCCGCAGCATCACCGACTTCCAGATCGTGAACGGCGGCCAGACAACCGCCTCGCTGACCAGCGCGCTCCTCAAGGACGACGCCGACCTGACCGGCGTGCTCGTGCAGCTAAAGCTGTCGGTCATCAAGGACAAGGAAAAGGTCGGCACGATCGTGAGTAACATCTCCCGCTTCGCCAACAGCCAGAACAAGGTGAACGAGGCAGACCTCCTCGCGAACGACGCGTTCCACGTCCGCATCGAGCACCTTTCACGGACAGTCTGGGCACCCGCGCGTGCCGGGGCGAACCGCGAGACGAAGTGGTTCTACGAGCGGGCGCGGGGGCAGTACAACGACGAGAAAGGGCGGCGGTCCACGGCCGCGAAGCTCCGGGCGTTTGAAGCCGAATACCCGTCGAACCAGTGGTTCACCAAGACGGACCTCGCCAAGTTCGCGAACACCTGGGGCGGGCTGCCGCACGTGGTCAGCCGCGGCGCGCAGAAGAACTTCGCCGAGTTCACCCTCCAACTCGAGAAGGGGTTCGTGCCGGACATCGCACACTTCCAGGAAACGGTGGCCCAGGCGATCCTGTTCCGGGCGGCCGAGCGGATCGTGTCGGGGCAGGACTTCGGGGGGTACCGCGCCAACATCGTCACCTACACGCTGGCGTGGATCGCGCACCACTCCGGAGGCGGGGTGGACCTCTGCGACATCTGGGCGCGACAGGGGATTGACGAGAAGATGATTGAGTTGATCACGGCGGCCTGCCCCGCGGTCCACAAGCTTATCATCAACTCGGGCGGCGCGAACGTGACGGAGTGGTGTAAGCAGGAGGCCTGCTGGACCCGCATCCGGGGCAGCGACCTCGACCTACCGGAAAAGCACCGGCGCCTTCTTGAGCGGTGGCAGGAGAGCAGCTCCAACGAAAGGGAGAGCGGAGACGAGATGGTAGAAAGGGTGGTCGCGCTAGGGGGGGCCGTGTGGCTGGCCCTCGCGAAGTGGGGGCGGGAAACCCGGCAAATGGAGGACGCGCACCGCTCCGTCGCGTCGACGCTTGCCCGGACGATCAACAGCAGCCGGCGGCCGTCCGAACGTCAGGCGGCCGAGGGCGAAAAGGCACTGGCTGCCGCGAGAAAGAAGGGCTTCAAGATGCCCGCTTTATAGCCCGCCTGAAGGGAACCTCGCTGCGGTCACCGTGTTCGCGTAGTGATCGGCTTGTTCGCCTCGCAGAACGCCTTCGCGAAACCCTCGGGGGGTCTTGCTGCGGAGTTTGGCCTGATCCTGAGAGGGCGGAAGATTCCACATCCTGCCCCCCCCCCGTCGGCTCAACTTCCTTCCTGGGCATCTCCGGATTGAAGTCCCCCCAGAGGCAGGTGCGCTTCGTGTAGGGGTCACCGAATTCGCAGGGCTGGAAGGTCATATCTGGTTCGCCGAGGTAGTGGCTCAGGCGGCCGACCGGTTTCTCCAGCGCGGCCCACTTGAGGCCGTGGCGACGCAGCACCCACTCGATCCGGAGGCAGGCATCGGACACGCTGAGGGCATCGAGCAGGGGGGCCTCGCCCTTCAACTCCCACCAGCGCGCCGCTGCCGGCGAACTGGGTGCAGAGCGGCATGGCGAAAAGACCGAGAGGGGTCAGCCCGTGCTCCTTGAAGAGGGCGAGAAGGTCAGGCTCGCGGACAAGGCGGACGTCCTGGCCGTCGCGGGCGAGATCGACGCAGATCGTGCTGAACCCGGCCTTCTGCCATGGCCTGCTGGTTTCGCCGGACTCCTCGCACAGGAAGATGACGGTTTCAGGGCGCTTGCCGATATGGAGTCAGCATTTCATCACGCTACTTCGCGCAGTTGGTTCTGACCTGCCGGCGGCAAAGCCTACCCTTGATTGTCATTGCCGGACGGGCTTTTCAACCAGCCAGTGTTAATCGTCGCTCCCTTCGGCTTCGCACACCCGGGCAACCGCAGGGCCAGCGGTTAAGGATCCGCGAAAAAATAAACTGAGCAATTTCAGCTTAACTTCTGAGGCGCCGCTGGCCTCCAATACTTGGTATGGATGCAGCTGTCGTCGGCCACCTGTGTGACAAGTTCCAGGCCCTGCGCCCGGTCATGGACGAGCGCATGCGCCGGCACTGGGCGGCGGTCGAAGCGGCCGCCTTGGGCTGGGGCGGCGTTTCGATGGTCGCCCTGGCCACGGGGCTCTCGCGCAACACCATCGCGGCGGGGTTGGAGGAGCTGCGCCAACGCCAGGTCCAGCCGGCCCTCCAGCTCCAGACTCGCCTGCGCAAGCCGGGGGCGGGCCGCAAGTCGGCGACCGAAACGCACCCCCGGCTTGCCCGGGCGCTGGACCTCCTGGTCGACCCCGTGACGCGGGGCCACCCCATGTCGCCGCTGCGTTGGACCTGCAGAAGCACTCGCAAGCTGGCGGAGGAGCTGGGACGTCAGGGGTTCGCGGTCTGCGACCGCACGGTGGCGCGCCTGCTGCGCGAGGCCGACTTCAGCCTGCAAGCCAACCGCAAGACGCGGGAAGGGGAATCGCACCCCGACCGCGACGCCCAGTTCCGCCACATCCACCGCCGCGTGCTGGACGCGCAGCGGCGCGGTCAGCCGGTGGTCTCGGTGGACACGAAAAAGAAGGAGCTGGTCGGGGAATTCAAGAACGCGGGCCGGGAGTGGCAGCCGCAGGGGGAGCCTGAACGGGTCAAGTCCCACGACTTCCCCGACCCGAAGCTAGGCAAGGCGATCCCGTACGGCGTCTACGACGTGACGAGCAACGAGGGGTGGGTGAGCGTGGGGATCGACCAGGACACGGCTCCGTTCGCGGCGGCCAGCATACGCCGCTGGTGGCAGGAGATGGGGTCGCGCCGGTTCCCGCGCGTCGAGGAACTGACGATCACGGCGGACGGCGGAGGCAGCAACAGCCCCCGCAACCGCCTGTGGAGTGGCGCTGCAGGGGCTGGCCAACGACCTGGGGATGAAGCTGCGCGTGTGCCATTTCCCGCCCGGGACCAGCAAGTGGAACAAGATCGAGCACCGGATGTTCTGCCACATCACGACGAACTGGCGGGGCCGGCCGCTGACGAGCTACGAGGTCGTGGTGCAGTTGATCGCGAGCACGCGCACGGCCAAGGGGCTGTCCGTGCGCGCGGCCCTGGACCCCGGCTTGTACGAGGTCGGGATCAAGGTGAGCGACGAGGAGCTGTCGAAACTGAAGATCACACCAGCAAGGTTCCACGGCGACTGGAACTACACCGTCGCTCCTCAACGCTAATTTGCTCATTTTATTTTTTCGCGGATCCTAAGGAATGATCGTCGCGAAATCGACCGCAGACACGGCTGTTTCGCGCGGTGGCGAACAACGTGGGACGCGGCTTCAACCATTGCGAGAGCCGTGATGGCAATCTGGTGTGTCGTTGGTCGTCGCTGCTAACGGCTGGCCCACAGGATCACGGAGATCAGGATCAGCATTTCCAAGCTGTGGGGAGGCGGCGTGAACCTCATCACGGCGGAAATCCAGCCGTCCGCCGAAAGCGGGAGCGTGTCCCGTGGCCAGGACAACCGCCGAGCAGCGCGTCGGTTTTGACGGCCGTCACACGGCAACGCGTTGTGGTCCGCGATCGGACGGGCCTTGACGTTGGACCAGCGAACAAAAACGGAATTGAAAGCCATGGCCTGTCCTCCTTGTTCGGCCTCAAGCTGCGGAGAACGGTTTGGATTCCGAAAAAGCCTGCGCTGCGCGCGGATCGCGTCGCAGGCCGCGTCTCTTCAACCCAGAGCAGGCGACGCCGTGTCACCGTCGTTTCCGCCACAGCATTCGGTCCACGATGACGGGACTGTCGGGCCAGCCGTCCCAATGGGCGTCGAGGCCGGTGTTCCGCAGCTCGCGGACGATGGCCGCAGAGATGTCGTCCGGCGAAGGCTCATGGGCGACAGCGCCGTGGAACAGCAGCAGTTGTCCCGTGAAGATCGCGTGCTGCAGCATCGTCGCCGTGAAGAAGGCGTAGCCCTTGATGCACTGCGTCAACTGGGCGGCTTTGGCTTCCGACTCGATCTGGTCGATGCCGCAATGGAAGCAGCCGCCCAGGTTCTGGCGGGCCACGACGCCATGGCGGTTGAGCATCTTGAATGCGAGATCAAGACGGTGGCAGTCGGTCGGGTACGCCCAGCTCGGCTGCATCGCCCGGTGCAGAGCCACACGCTGGGCGGTCAACCGCTCGATGGCCGCACGCAGGCCTGCGGCGTCGCCAGTCGCCTCGGCAAGCTCGACGGCCTGCTCGACGATCTCGGCCTCGGTGTCATAGCCGGCGGCCACGCGGTAGGCGATGGTGGAGCGAACCCGGTCGGGAACCGGGTCCGTTTCCTCGTGACCGGCGACGCATCGTCCGTGACGCGGGTACATCGGCGAAACCCTCCTGCGGCGCTGGAATAGCGCGGAAATCGGCGTCGTGCAGCTACTCCCTGCCCATCGTCTTCTCCAGCTCGTCGGCCGTCCGGCGCAGCAGCCGGACGAGCTCGAGTGACTTGAGCTTCTTCCGTTCGGCGGCGACTGTTTCGCAATCGGAGCCGACGGACGATGCGATCGAGCTGTCGGGGACGCTGGGGTTCGCGCGAAGTCGGCGAACAATGAACTCGCGTTTCTGTTCTGGCGTCAAATGCAGGCGGTGAATGTTTAGGTCCTCCGCCCAGCACCGCTTCTCGTCGTCGCTCAATTCCGGCACCACATTCACGGGGACGAACGTCAGCCCCAGCTCGGCGGCGATCTCCATGCGGTGGTAGCCGTCGATGACCTCGTCGTCGATGGTCACGAACACGCCGCTCAGGACGCCTTTCATCGCGATGTCAGCTTTCAACTCCGCTCGTTCGTCGTCCGACAGGGGCGGCACGACGCCAGCGAAGGGGCAGGTGTACGTTTTGTTCTCGAAGGTGAACGTCTTCATGGAGTGATCCTTTTTGAGCTAGGGGGCTGTGGTCCTTCTTGTCGTTCGATTCGTAGATTCTCGCATATCTGCGCGCCTCTGGCACAACTGCCCGACCGTCAAGCGACCTCGTCCGAGACGACGCGGAGCGGACGCGCTACTCTGGGAGCGAGCAGTTTCCGCATCGTCGCCAGGTTCTTAAGCGCGGCGTGGAAGCGGCCCTGAATTTGGCTCAGCTTTTTCTGCATTGTCGCTCCCTGCCGGACTCCCTCGCGCTCACCGGCAACACTAGCCAATTCGGCCAGGTTCATTGTCGCCCAACACAGCACGCAGTTCTCGACAAGCAGGCGCTCCAGCGGTTCGACCGAGCCGGCCAGGAGTTGCTCGTACAGCTCGTGCATCTGCCGCCGCATCGACTCGGCGCCGAGCAGGTCGTGGTGGCACGCTGCCTGGGTGACCGCCTCGCGGGCATGGGCAGCCAGGTCACCGGTCTTCCGCCAGAGGTCGGGTCTGCTGTCGAGGAACTCGCGCAGCTGGGGCAGCACTGACGTGTCACCCCGCGACGCTGCGGTCAACAGGGCGTTGATCTCCGCCGCCGCTTCGTTCACTGGCTCGTTGGTCTGGTCGTCCATGATCTCGTCTCCTTCGCCACAGTCCCCGGTCGTGCTGCCAGTAGCCGGCTGCGAGCAGCGCCGCTCGCATCATCATTTCCGACAGCTCAGCTAGGGGAAGAGCTGCGTCGAGCAGCCGCTGCAGACGTTCTTCTGCAGCCCTCTCAGCCGCGAGCTGGGTGGCCCGTTCCCGCCGCCGCTGCACGTCAAGGGCGGCGGCGAGTTCCGCTTCGGCTCCGCAACCGAAGTAGATCCGCTGGATCTTCCCCTCGATCCGCCGGCTACGAGTGTAGCACCGGTGTCGGCCGCGCGTTTCCCACGACATGCTGTAGCTCCGCTTCGTCTGCGCCGATTACGTGAACCAGGTTCAAATCGAGGTTGCTGAATGCCCCTCATCATGCCGCGACCGCGAGTTCCTGGAGCGCGGCCCACCACATGGGCGTTTCCGCGGGCCCGGCCGCGTTTCTCATGCTGCCCTTCAGCACATGGTTTGCCTCGAAGATCGAAGCCGCGTTCCTGCCGCTGAACCTGCGGCGCAGGCTGGCGACATGCCGCTCGACCTCGTCGGCCAGCGCGAGCGTGCGGAGCGCCCGTCGGCATTGCGGGTGAGGCAGCGTCCATGACGTGACGAACGCGTGGACTCGGAGCGATTCGGCGAGTTCGTGGAGGCCGTGGAGGTCGTCGCCCTCCAGGCGATCGGGGAGCGGGATGCCACGGCGAAAGTAGCGAACGCCCGCCTCGGCGAACGCCGCGCCGCCCCGGTAGCCCATAAGCTTCACGAGCAGGCCGCCGTCGGCGGGAAGTACGGCGAGGCCATGCACGGGGACCTCGAACGCGTGGCCCAGGATAAAGCTCCAGGCGTCGAGTCGACCGCGGACCTGGAAGTGCAGCGCCTCGTAGGCAGCGACCGCTGCCGGCCCAAGGTCGCTGGTCGCCGCGATCGCCTCGAAGCTCTGCCCGGCCAGCAGGAGCGCCTCGACGCAAGCCCGCTCCAGCAGATCACTGCATTGATGCAGGCGATGAGCGGCGGCGAAGTCGGGCATCGCCGCCGCGAGTCGTTCGCGCTGGCCGGCGTCGCGGCAGGCCTCCCAACGCACGAGGAACCGCAGTCCGTCCCTGACCCACACCGGTCGTCGAAATCGCACGTCGCCCGCAGCCCGTGCTGATGCAGTTCGACGACGCGCAGCCAGCGAGCGTTGACCGGACGGGCGGTGTTGTCAAGGTGCAGCAGCATCGCGATGGGGGTGTCCATGGCTCAACCTCACGTTTGCTCAATGGGGGGCGTGGTCAATCCATCATCCTCTGCACGCCGTCAAATGGCAAACCTCGCACGAGTCTGGAGCGACGTTCGGCGATCGAGCACGCTTCTTCCGGCGATTCGATCGGCCTCGTCTTGAGGCGAATCGAAACGCATCGACGATGGCGACAATCGCACCCCCCTGTCGCCTGGCAGAACATGCCCGATCAGACTTGCTCCATTTTGTGCCACGGCGCGCGAATCTTGTTACTGTCGATTCGGCGACTTGCAACGCATGGCATGGATGACAACGGCCGATGCGCCGACTGCGAGACTCCTCTCAAACCGGGAGAGATCGTCGTGGTTGATCATCAGCCGGTCTTTCCAGCGAGGCGACGGCAAGGATCGCGGCATGGCAGGGAGGAACCCGGCCGTGCAAGCACGTGGCGGCGGCATATCGCCGCCGTCACCAATCTTGACGAGGAGAGCAAACATGCAGCCCGCCAACAACGAACCCGTCCCCCACTCGTCCCTCAACGGCGTCCACGATGTCGCCTCGATGCGGCTTCCCGCGCCGCCTCCGCCTGGTCGCGACATCGACCCTTTCGACGTGCGCAGCCTTCGCATCTCGCCGGATTCCATCGACGCGGTGACGCTGACGCGTCGGCAGACGACGGTGCCGGTCCGTCGCCCCGACAAAACCTGGTGGGTCCGGGTCCGCGCGGGTGAGGAACATTGCGGCTACTTCAATCTGCTCGAACTCGACAACGCCCAGGAAATCTATCTGGTGGCCCCTGAGATCGCGGACGGCCTTGGTGGCGAGAAAGCCTGCAGGAAAAAGCAGCTGGTCACAGCGATCAACACCCAGGGGAACACGTTCCTCTGGCCGCTGAACTTGCCGACGGGCAGCCGCGGCGACAGCTGGACGGAGTCGGCCACGGCTGCGAAGACCGCCGCGACCGAGGAGTGGACGAGGGTCGTCTCGGAACACAGCCTCAGCGCTTACACCATCAGCACGGCGCGGGGCGATCTGGGCGAGCCGAAGTGGTCCGACCAGTCGTTCGACGAACTTGTCCGCATCGCATTCCGGGGGCGGATCATCTCGACCACGGACCATCCCGTGCTACAACGGCTGCGTGGAGAAATCCTGTGAGGGACCTTCTCTCCCGCTACGCCGAGGTATGGGCGGTCGACTTCGAGTTCACGGCCGCGCCGGGAAACCGGCCGGCCCCCCTGTGTCTCGTGGCGAGGGAGCTGCGGTCCGGCAGGCTGGCGCGCACGTGGCTAGCGGGGAACGGGGGAGCAGTACCCCCGTACTCGACCGGGCGCGACTCCCTCTTCGTGGCCTACTACGCTTCCGCCGAGCTAGGCTGCCACCTGGCTCTTAACTGGCCTTTGCCGGTCCGCGTCCTTGACCTTTACGCGGAGTTTCGGCTCCGATGGTCTGGCTTGACGCCGCCGCACGGCTTCGGCCTTCTGGGGGCGATGGCGAGCTTCGGCCTGGACGCCCTGAGCGTCGTCGAGAAGGAAGCCATGCGTTCACTGGCGCAGCGGGGCGGCCCCTACACCGACAGCGAACGCGAAGCGCTGCTGAACTACTGCCAGTCCGACGTTGACGCTCTCGTCAAACTGCTGCCCGCGATGCTGGCCACGATCGACCTGCCCCATGCCCTCCTTCGCGGACGGTACATGGCCGCCGCCGCCCGGATCGAGCGGACCGGCATCCCGCTCGACGTGGAGCTGCTGGGACGGCTCAGGAGGCGTTGGGACGAGATCAAGCACCGCATCATCACCACCGTGGACGCCAACTACGGCGTTTTTGTGCCGACGGGGCGACGTTTCATCGATCCGAGATCGGCCCGGGACGCTGCCTTTCTGGAAGCCTCGCGGGCCTGGGTGGTCGATCCGTACGCGTTGGCCGACGCGGTCAAGGCGGTGGTGCGTGAAGATCGTGAAGGCCGCATGTCGGCTCGCGTGGCCTTGAGCGCCAAGCTGCGCCGCTCTGGCGATGGTGAAGATGCTGCCATTGCACTTGCACCTTGTCAGTCCAACGGCGTCGACGTCCGCGGTTGGTCAGACGCCGATTCGGAAACGAGCACCGGCCTCGTCGCGGGCGGCAGGCACGATGGTGGCGACCCCGTCGCGCGCCAAGATGCTGTCGTGGGCGGCATTGACGTTCCCTTCGAGCCACAGCTTGACCTGTGGGTTCTGCGCAGGGCGGCGGACAGGGTCCGGCTTGCCAGCGGCGAAGGACGGCGTCCAGGCGCCTTGACGTTTTCGGCGGTCATGTTCGAGGATTTCCTTTCCCGAGCGGGAATCTCGTGGCCGCGACTGGACTCCGGCCGCCTCGCGTTGGACGACGACACCTTCAAGGAGATGGCTCGCGCCTACCCGGCGGAGATCGGCCCCATTCGGGAGGTCCTCCGTCTCCACCACGGGCAGCTGCGGCAAATTGACCTGACGGTCGGCGCTGATGGCCGCAACCGGTACCTGCTCAGCGCATTCGGCTCGAAGACGGGACGCAACCAGCCCTCCAACACGAAGTGCATCTTCGGTCCCTCGACCTGGCTGCGGTCCTTGATCCGGCCCGAAGCCGGCCGTGCCGTCGCCTACGTCGACTGGTCGGCCCAGGAGCTGGGGATCGCCGCGGCCCTGTCAGGCGACCTGGCGATGCAGGACGCCTACCAGTCGGGCGACCCCTACCTCTGGTTCGCGAGGAAGGCGGGAGCGGTCCCCGTCGACGCGACGAAGGTAACACACACCGCCATCCGCGAGCAGTTCAAGGTCGTGATGCTCGGGGTGCTCTACGGCCTGTCGGGCGCCGGCATCGCCGACAAGCTGTGCGTGCCGACCTGGCAGGGCGGGGAGCTGCTGCGGTTGCATCGCCTGACGTTCCGCCGATTTTG
>JAYSSW010001117.1:0-5378 GCA_043720335.1 Planctomycetia bacterium | reverse complement strand
GCAGCTTGATCCCCATGTCCTTGCCCAGCTGCGCCGCCCACGGGCCGGTAGCCAAGATGACGCACTTGCTGTGGTAGCGGCCTTCGTTGGTGTCGACGCCGACCACCTTGCTTCCTTGGATGACGACGCTTTTCACCTCGACGCCGAGGCGGATGTCGGCGCCCTCGTTGCGCGCCGCCTCCGCGTACGATGCCACGACCTGCACCGCTTCGACGTAGCCCGCTTCGGACTCGAAGACGGCCAGCTCGTTCTCGGAAAGCCGGGCGTTCGGGTCGATCTCGGTCAGCACCTGAGAAGGGACGACGCGCACGTCGATGCCGAGTTCCTGCTGCATCGCGACGTTGACATCGAGGCCGGCGCGGTCCTTCTCGTTGACGATCAGGACCATGCCGGTGCGGGTGAAGACGGGAGGCCCGCCGACGATCTCGTCGAACTTCTCGAAGACGCGCAGGCTCTTCTGGGCCATGCTGGCGGTGAGGCGGTTCGAGTAGTGCTGGCGGATGATGGCGCCCGACTTCCCGCTGGAGCCGGCGCCGAGATACGACTTCTCCAGCAGCACGACGCGGCCGACGCGGCGCTTGGCCAGCTGCCAGGCGATGCTGGTCCCCATGACCCCGCCGCCGACGATGAGGATGTCGCAGTTGACCGCCATGCGTGCGTCCGTGGTTGAGGGGCCGTGCCGTTGGGTCTACTCGGGATAGAGCGGGGTGCTCAGGTAGCGTTCGCCGAGGTCGGGGAGGATGACGACGATCAGCTTGCCGGCGTTCTCGGGGCGCTTGGCGACCTCGACGGCGGCGTGGGCGGCGGCGCCGCAGCTGATGCCGCACAGCATGCCTTCCTCTCGCGCCAGGCGCCGGGCCATCTCGAAGGAGTCGTCGTCCTTCACCTGGACGACCTCGTCGATGATGGCCAGGTTCAGCACGCCGGGGATGAAGCCGGCGCCGATCCCCTGGATGCGGTGCGGCGCGGGACGCAGTTCCTGGTTGGCGAGCTTCTGGGTGATGACCGGGCTGCTGGTCGGCTCGACGGCGATGGCTTTGAACGATGGCTTGCGCGCCTTGATGACTTCGCTGACGCCCGTGATGGTGCCGCCGGTGCCGACGCCGGAGACGAGGATGTCGACCTTGCCTTCGGTGTCGTTCCAGATCTCCTCAGCCGTGGTGCGGCGATGGATCTCCGGGTTGGCCGGATTCTCGAACTGCTGCGGCATGAAGGCGTGCGGGATGGAATTGACCAGCTCGACCGCCTTGGCGATGGCGCCGTTCATCCCCTTCTCGCGGGGAGTGAGGGCGATCTCGGCGCCGAACGCCTTGAGCAGCCGACGGCGTTCGAGGCTCATGCTTTCGGGCATGGTGACGATGAGCTTGTAGCCTCGCGCCGCGCAGGTGAAGGCGAGGCCGATGCCGGTGTTGCCGCTGGTCGGCTCGACGATGACGGTGTCCTTGGTGATCTTGCCCTCGCGCTCGGCGGCGTCGATCATGGCGACGCCGATGCGGTCCTTGACGGACCAGAGGGGGTTGAAGTTCTCGAGCTTGCCGAGGACGGTGGCCTTGGCGTCGCCGACCACCCGGCGCAGGCGGATGAGCGGCGTGTTGCCGACGCATTGCGTGATGTCGTCGTAGATGCGGCCACGTCCGGCAGGCATGCGGATTCCCCCAAAAAAACCGGAGAGTATTTCCTCAAGCGAGTTTAGGCGAAACCAAAAAGTGAAACAAGAGTCGCGGGGAAAAAGACGGCCCCAAGCCCCACCATGAGCGCAGCGATTGGTGGGGGTCGAAACCCCCAGGAATCGCTGCGCTCATCCTGGGGCTTGGGGCGCGTTTCATTCCACCTTCGGCTCGTGTCCCGCCTGGAAGTCCTTCACCTCGATCTCGACCGAGCGGTAGCCCTGCCATTCGTTCCAGCGCGGCGTGAAGACGAGCGAGCAGCGGCCTCCTTCGGACATCAGCTCCTCCAGCCGGTCCCCCATGCCGAACGCGACGCCCTTCACCTCGCGGCCGTTCTGCTTGACGCGCAGGCTAAGGTGGCGTTCGCCGCCGCCGACCTTGCGCGGCTCGCCGACCACCTGCAAACCGTCGGCCAACAGCAGCGGCGGCGGGTTCGCGGAGCCATACGGCTCGAGCTGTTCGATCGCCTGCATCAATCCCGTGGTCAGCGACGAAAGCTGGATTTCGCCGTCGATCACCAGTTTGTGCGGCGGCAGCTCGGCGCCGAAATGCCGCGACACCACGGCGCAGAACTGCTCGCGGAATGCGTCGATCGCTTCGGGCGGGATGCGGAAACCCGCCGCCGCGGCGTGCCCGCCGTGGCCGATGAGATGCGACGTGCATTCCTGAAGCGCTTCATGCAGTTTGAAGCCGGGGACGGAGCGGCCCGACCCCGACCCGGGCAGCCCTTCGCGCAGGGCGATCATCAGCACCGGCCGGGCGAACTGGTCGACGAGCCGGCTGGCGACGATGCCGAGCAGGCCGGGATGCCAGTCGGCGCTGGCCAGCACCAGCGCGGGCTGGGCGGCGTAGCGGTCGGCCTGCTCGCGCGCCTCCGACATGATCTTGCGCTCGATCCCCTGGCGTTCGACGTTCTGGCGTTCGAGGTAGTCGGCCAGCACTTCCGCACGTTGCTGGTTGGCGGTGGTGAACAGCTCGACGGCGAGCCTCGCGGTGCCAAGCCTTCCCGCCGCGTTGATGCGTGGGGCGAGCGTGTAGCCGATGTCGACGGCGCTGAAGTTCGACTTGCCTTCGAGCTTCGCTTGCTTGAGCAGTGCTTGGATGCCGATGCCCGGCTTGGAGCGCAGCCGCACCAGGCCGTGACGGACGAAAATGCGGTTCTCGTCGTGCAAGGGCACCACGTCGGCGATGGTCCCCAATGACGCCAGCAGCACGGCGTCGAGCAGGAACTCGCGGAGCTGGGTTGAAACCTTCGGGCTGCCGCACGCTTTCTTGCAGAGCGCCCAGGCGACCTTGAACGCGACGCCGGAGCCGGAGAGTTGGCCGAACGGGTACGTCATGCCGTCGAGGGTGAGGCGTGGATGGACCAGCACCGGCGCGTCGGGCAGCGTCGCCTTGGGTTCGTGGTGGTCGGTGATGAGCAGTTCCAGCCCCAGCCGTTTCGCCTCCTCCGCTTCCTCGATGCTGGCGATGCCGCAGTCGACGGTGACGACGACCTGCACGCCGCTGGCGGCCAGCTTGCCAAGGGTTTCGTTGCTGAGGCCGTAGCCGTCTTCGAGGCGGTGCGGGACGTGGAACTCGACGACGCCGCCGAGCAGCTTCAGGCAGGTCAGCAGGATCGCGGTCGCGGTGACGCCGTCGACGTCGTAGTCGCCGTAGACGCAGATGCGACGCTTGTCCTGCACCGCCGCCCACAGCCGTTCGACGGCGCCGTTCACGCCGGGCAGCAGTTCCGGTTCGTGCAGTCCCGACAGCGGGCAGGTGATGAAGCGCTGCGCCTCGGCCACGTCTCCCAGGCCGCGATTGAGCAGCAGTTGCGCGACGATGGCCGGCACGCGCAGCGACTTGGCGAGCCGGTCGATGGCCTCCGCGTCGTGCGGCAGGAGCTGCCAGACCTTCCGGCTGCGTTTCAACGGCGTTTCCATGGGCGACTGCAACAAAAAAAGGGGACTCGCGTCCCCCTGGTGGTTTCTCACGGACCATTGACATTGTATGCGTTGTGCGGTGGATGCTTTCAAACCCGCCGTCGTGAGACGGCGCGGGTGGACGATGCAACCCCGCCGCCTAACGGCAGCGGGCTTGAAAACGTCATCCAATCACTCCCTGTCTTCTCTCTGCCTTTTCCCCTGCGTCTCTGCGGTTAGCGCTCTACCCAACCCGGTCAGGAACGACGAAGCCTTCGCGGTAGCTGCGGGTCAGCAGGCGGTTGGCCTCGTCGCTGCCGGCGCCGGTGACGCTTTCGGTGCGGGCGTCGATCTCGATGCGTCGGCCGACGCGCAGGTTCAGGTCGGCGAGGCGGAGGTTGTTGCCGTCCGACAGGTGCTGCTCCATGCGTTCCAGCGTTTCGACGGCGTCGCGGTTGTCGCCGAAGGCGCGGGTGCGCGGGTTGAAGGCGGCGTTCTCGCCGAGGCGGTACGACACGTTGGCGAGATGGCCGAGCACGCTGGAGTAGTGCCCTTCGAGGATGTCGGCGTTGAGGTCCTGGACGCGGCGGCTGCGGACCGCTGCGATGAAGTTGGCGAAGTGGTTGCCGCCGCCGGGGCCGCGCGGGGTGCGGCGTTCGACGACGGGGAGCGGTGCGGGACGGTCGCTGCCGCGCGGGAAGAACCGCTTGCCAATGATGGTGCCCTCTTCGAGATGGAAGAGGTTGCCGATCTCCTCGCCGCGATAGTTGGGAGTGCGCAGGCCGCGCACCTCGAAGATGAGCTTGGTCTCGCCGAAGTCGAACAGCGTGACCTGGGTGTTGGGCGTGTCGGCCTGGTCGGCGTAGCCGAAGCGGCCGCCGACGGTGACGACGCTGCGGGGCAGGGTGGCGCCGGGGATGCCCCAGCGGGCGATGTCCATCTGGTGGACGCCCTGGTTGCCGATGTCGCCGTTGCCGAACTCCCAGAACCAGTGCCAGTTGTAGTGGACGAGGTTGGAGTGGAACGGGGTCATGGCGGCGGGCCCGGTCCACAGGCCGAAGTCAAGCTCGGCGGGGGGCTGGCTGACCGCCCGCGTGTTGATCGAGTTGCGCGGCTTGTAGCACAGGCCGCGCGCGACGTGCAGCCGGCCGAGCTGGCCGGAGCGGATCACGTCGACGATGTTCGCCCAGTCGGCGTCGCTGCGGCTCTGCGAGCCGTGCTGCACGATCACGTTGTGCCGCCGCGCCATGTCGACCGCGATGCGGCCTTCCTTGACGTTGTGGCTCATCGGCTTCTCGACGTAGACGTGCTTGCCCGCCTGCGCCGCCCAGATCGTCATCAACGCATGCCAGTGGTTCGGCGTCGCGATCGACAGGGCGTCGAGGTTGCGGTCCTCCAGCGCCCGCCGCACGTCGGCGACCGTGGTCGGCACGATCGGGGCGTTGCGCTCGCGCAGCGTGCGCAGCCGCCCGGCGAAGGTGCGCGAATCGGGGTCGATGAGGTGCGTGACCTGCACGCCCGGCATGCCGGCGTAGGCGCCGAGGTGCGCCGCGCCGCGTCCGTTCAGGCCCGCGATGCCGATGCGGATCGCCGCGTTGGCGCCCACCACTTGGCCGGAGCTTTTCGTGCCCGCCACCGTCACGGTCGCGGCGGCCGCCATCATCTTGAGGAAATCGCGACGCATAAACCGTCCCATCATCAGCCCCTTTCCACGGAGAGGAATCTTTCGACGATCCACCCCTTATACTCGCACTCGCGCTGTGTCGCAAGCGCCTGGCCGCATTGAATTAGACACCCGAACTGCAAG
>JAYSSW010001116.1:0-5380 GCA_043720335.1 Planctomycetia bacterium | reverse complement strand
CTATGCAGCACCTTTGGTGCAAAAACCGTTGCGTCAACCCACGCTTCGACCCCGCCGCCTGTCGGCAGCGGGCTTGATGGTTTCGCACGCCCTCCGTGCTTGCGCCGCTTCGCAGTCAAATCGCGCACAACAGGCAAAGCTGCTAAAGCCCGCAAGGGGGGCTGGACGAAAACAGGGGGGTCTCACCGCCTGCGCAGGGAAGCGCGGCGGCGTACTTTTCGTGAAAGGGGAAGCTCGTGGGACCCACTTTGAGCAGCCTGCTGGCCGCTTCGCTGCTGCTGGGACAGACGGCCGGCGCGCCGGGGACGGTTTCGCCGCCGACAGGGGGGACGGTCGTCCCCGCGCCGGTGGCCGGCGCCTCGAAGCTGTCGACCTGGCGCCAGGACCGTCCGATCCTGACGCGCATCCAGGGCTGGTTCGGCAAGAAGGACACGACCGGGACCGCCATCCCGTCGGGCAATCAGACCGCCGAGCCGCCCCAGGCGATCCAGCCCGGCACGACGACGCCGGCGGTCACTCCGCCTTTGAAGGCGAACGACTTCCCGCGCAGGCTGCCCAGCACGAACAACCTGGGCCAGCCGACCGAGATCACTCCCGTGGTTCCGGTGAAGCCGGTGGCGTTCCAGAAGCCGGTCGCGGTGTCGACCGCCGCCAGCCCGATCCTGCCGGCGCTGGTCGACAAGATCGGCCGCGACGAGAAGTTCGAGTGGATCACCGGGCAGTACGAGATCGAGAACGGCCGGCCGGTGATCTACTACGCCACGCCGGAAACGGTCGATCCGCACAAGGGGCGCGTGGTGCTCAACCCGCTGCAAACGGACCTGAGCAAGCTGCAACGCGGCGACCTGATCTCGGTGCGCGGGCAGCTGGCGACGAGCGCCGGCGCTCCGGTGTACCGCCTGACGAACGCCGACCTGATCGAGCGCCCGAAGCGCTAGGGTTGCCGCCGTCGACATGCACGGGAAAACCCCAGGGGCCGTCTCGCCGGGAATCGAGGCGGCCTCTGGGGTTGTGTGCTGCGCGACGCAGGCGTTCGCGACGGGCGGCTACTTTTTGGCCATCTTGATGTCGTACTTGTTGGAACCGGACGTGATCGTTGTCTTCAGAGGTGAAGCCTTGACATCGGTGAACTCGATCGGAATGAAGAACCAGTCCTTCGGGTTCACTGCGGGGCCATCGGTCGGGAGAGCCTTGCCGTCAGTGCCCTTACGGGACGGCGTGTCCGCCGGATTGGGGCTGAGGATGCACAGGGTGACGGCCCCTGCAACCACGTCGTTGACGAGGTAGGTCCCGTCCGGGCTGATGTCGCCTTCGCGAACCGACCCGTCGCCGCCCCACGCCATGACCTTGCCGATCTTCACGGGTTTGTCGCCGTAGGCGATGGCGCCTGAGAGGCTGCCCTTGGCCGGGCCGCCGCCGCAGCCGGGAACCATGAACAAGGTGACGAGGAACAGCGTGCAAGAAGCAAGGAAGGCGCGCGACCAAGCCATGCGGGAATCTCCGATCAAGGTGCGGAAGAGGGTTGGGAAACGGAACCGCAGGAGGGTTCCTGCGAAGGATTCCTCCTGCGGGTCGATGGAAACGATTCGGAAGTTGGACTAGAAGTCGGTGTTGACGACTTCGCCGCCGGAGCGGGTGGCCATGGAGGGGACGAGCGAAGCGGCGGTGTAGGGGACGAAGCGGACCGAGCCGTCGCCGAAGGCCCACATGCCGCCGCCCGGGTACGGGCTCCAGAAGTGGGTGTAGGAAGACGTGCTGGTGAAGAGGTCGGGACGGTAGGGATCGGTCAGGCTGGCACGCAGCCAGCTATCGGAGCCGGTGGAGCCCCACCAGCCCCAGCCCGCGCCGGAAGTACATGGACGCGGCCCGACCATCAGCGTGTTGCTGGTGCCGTCCGAGATGCTGGTCATCGTCACCTTGACGGTGGCGATCACGCCATCGGTGCCGATCGTGCCACCCACCCCCACATAGCTGGTGAGGCCGTAGGTTCCGGCGTAGACGCCGATGTTGTTGGGGTCCGCAGGATCCATGTAGATGGGGACTGCGACGTTGATCGCGTTGGAGTTGTAGAGCGGCGTCTGTTCGATGAAGGGCAGAATGCTCTGCATCCAAGAGCCTTTGCCGTCGGCATTGCCGCCATTGCGGGGCAGCTGCTTGTAGGTGTCATGGAAGCCGTGACAGGCCAGGCCCATCTGCTTGAGGTTGTTCGTCGACTGTGTGCGGGCGGCGGCTTCGCGGACTTTCTGGACCGCAGGCACCAGCAGCGCGATCAGGATGGCGATGATCGCGATCACGACCAGGAGTTCGATCAGGGTGAAGCCCTGACGCTTAAGAAACGCTTTCGGAAGCATGGAGCCCCTCAACAAAGGGATGAAGAAGCAGGAAACCACCGATCCAAGGCGAACAGCGGGAGAGGGGAACACGCCGTTCATGAGATATGAATGGAAGCGAATGGAATGCCATGACGGAAGAAAACCGCGATTCGCAACGAATCAGGCACCATACCCATGCTGGCGCCTGCAATTAGGAAGTTCGCCGTCCACGAGGTTCGCGACAAGACCCGAATTGCGATCCGCCGCGTGAGCCTTCTTCGTTTGCAACGTCTGCTTAAAGGCGCGTCACACGCTTCGCTGAGCCATCGCAGTTTTGCGTATGGCTCGTTGCATTCCACTCCGCCCACAGCGTACGTCGTTCTTGACAAGATGGTGTCAACGCGAAGGGCGTGACCGGAGCGGCAATCGAGCGTCCGAAGAATGTAAAAGGATGAAAGCCCAGGGACAGCCATCCCTGGGGATGCAGATCTTTTTCCTCAACCCGGCCCCCCCGCCTTCCGCAAGGAATCGCACGCAAAGCGTGCAATCCCGCAGTTTCTCCTTGGCAACTTCGCGGGCATCCTCCACAATGGGGTGGAAGGCTCGCCATCCCACCCCCGCTCCGCTTCTCGGAATCGCACCCATGAAACGGCTCACCCTGTCCCTGTTGGCGCTCGCGCTTCTCAGCTTCTCCGCGGCAATCGCCCAGGACACCGCCGGCAAGAAAGCCGACGACAAGAAAATCGACGAGAAGAAGGTCGAGCCGAAGAAGGCGGAAGAGAAAAAGGACGACGCGAAGAAAGAAGAGCCAAAGAAGGACGACAAGCAGGCCGACGCGAAGAAGGCGGCCGAGGAGAAGGGGAAGCTGGCGCACACGAAGCTGGCGCCGGCGCTGCTGGTGCCGAACCTGTGCGCGATCCGCTACCGGGTCAGCACCACGTCGCCGGAGTGTCAAGCGTTCGTCGACCAGGGGCTGGGGTTCTTCTACTCGTACGTCTTCATGGAGTCGGCGCGGTCGTTCGAGACGGCTTTGAAGCACGACCCGAACTGCGCGATGGCGTGGTGGGGCTTGAGCAAGGCGTGCGAGAAGTGGGGCCGGGCCGCCTACGCGCCGCCGCTGAAGAAGGCGCAGGAGCTGATGGCGCAGGCCAGCCCGCGCGAGGCGCTGCTCATCAAGGCGCGTCTTCAGGAGAAGGGGATCATCGAAGGGATCAAGCAGGAGGACCGCCGCAAGGAGGCGGTCAAGACGCTGGATGAACTGCTGACGCTGTTCGAGGACGACGAGGAGGGCTGGTTCTGCCGCGCTCAAGTCGCTGACGGCCCCAACGCGGCGGTGCCGTTCTACAAGGCGCTGATCCGTGTCAACCCGCTGCACGCCGGCGCCCACCACGAGCTGCTGCACCACTACGAGAACATCAAGCGACCCGGCCTGGGCTGGCAGCACGCCGTCAAATACATGGAGTCGTCCCCCGGCATCCCGCACGCCTTCCACATGCAAGCGCATCTGGCGATGCGCCTCGGCAAGTGGAGCCACACCAGCGACAACTCCGCCCACGCCATCGTCCTGCAGGAGGCGTACCACAAGCTGCTCAAGGTCAGCCCCGGCGACGACCATCAGTTCGCGCACCACATCGAAACGCTGATGCAGTCGCTGGTCCACGACGGCCGCTTCAAGGAGGCGAACGACCTCAAGAAGAAAAGCCAGGGCTACAAGTTCGAGCAGAAGATCAACTGGTTCCGCCTGCACCTGGCCGAGCGCGACTGGGACGCCGCCCTGGGGATCGCCAACGGCCACAAGAAAGACAAGCTGCTGGCCAGCTACCTGCGCGCCGTCGTCTACCTGCGCAAAGGCGACTACGACCGGGCGACGCCGGAGGTGAACGTGCTCAAGGAGGCGTACCAGACGCGCCGCAGCGAACGCGACCTGGAGCTGCGGCTGTGGGAAACGCAGGGCTTCCTGATGGCCTGCACCGGCGACGCCGACGCCGGGCTGAAGCTGATGGCCAAGACGGTCGACAAGACGAAGGACGACTACAACCGCCACGCCTGGGGCCACGGCGCCTATCACATGGAGACGTGGGGCATCGCCGCGCTGCGGGCGCAGCGCCCCGCCATCGCCGAGGAGGCGTTCCTCGAAGCGCTCGCCCACGACTCCGGCTCGGTGCGGGGCGCGCTCGGCCTGCAACTGGTGTGCGAGCGCCAAGGCCGCAGCGAGGAAGCCCTGCGCTTCGCGGAACTGGCGCAGCGCTGCTGGCGCCGGGCCGACGCGGGCCGCATCCCGCAGGAGCGGGCGTTCCTGAGCAACGAGACCCCCGACGACACCCGCCCCACAGCGACGCCGGCGATCGAACCGAAGGGGGGCGCGAACTAGCCCATATAGCCCCCGGCTTGCCAGGGGTGACGCCGCTTCCCACGCCGTTTCGATGAAAGCTGATCGACCTTGCATCGCACCCCCGGCAAGCCGGGGGCTATATGGGGAACCCCGCCGGAGCTTTGTCATGGTGATCCGCACGCTCGCCGACCTGCAGCATCGCCTGGGGGACATCCCGCCGGGCCGCATCCGCATGGACCCGCCCCCCGGCACCGCCACCGCCGACGACGTGATCCGCATCCAGGCGAAGGAAGGCGTCCTCTGCGAGCTGGTCGACGGCGTGCTGGTGGAGAAGACCATGGGACTGCGCGAATCGATTCTCGCGATGTGGATCGGACGGCTGCTCGGCGATTTCGCGGACCTGCACAAGCTCGGCCACGTCAGCGGCGAAGCGGGGACCATGAAGCTGATGCCCGGCCTGGTCCGCATCCCCGACGTGGCCTTCATCTCGTGGGACCGCATCCCTGGCGACAGCTTGCCCGAGGAGCCGATCCCCGACCTGGTCCCCAATCTCGCGGTCGAGGTGCTGAGCGTTTCCAACACGCGCGGCGAGATGCGGCTGAAGCGCGCGGACTACTTCTCGACCGGCGTCGAGATCGTCTGGGAAGTCGACGCCAAAGCTCGCACCGTGACCGTGTGGACTTCCGAGACCGAATCGACGAAGCTGAAGGGCAAAGCCACCCTCGACGGCGGCGAC
>JAYSSW010001115.1:0-2525 GCA_043720335.1 Planctomycetia bacterium | reverse complement strand
GGAGATTCGTTGCCGCCTACGACGAGGCTGACATGCGTGCGATTTTGGGTTTGCTGCTGGGTGCGATGCTGACGACGTGCTTCACCGCGAGTGCTCAGGCGCAGCCGGCGGAGAAGAAGGTTCGCCGGGTCTACGTGCTGCACTCGGGCATGCACATCATCTTCGCGCCGTCCAACAAGAACCACTGCGTCGAAACCTTGCACAAGGAACTGACGCGGCGCGGCGTGCCGGAGCGCGACATTGTCGCCCTGGAAAGCCCCTTCCCGCAGGCGACCTGGAGCAACGTCTTCCCGAAGGAAGGCTGGCTCCTCTACCTCAACGCCACCGACCCCGCGTCGAAGCACTCGCACGACGCCTACCTGCGGCTGCACGAAGCCCTGCAGAAACACGACGTGAAGCCAGGCGACCGCATCGTCTGGATCGGCCACAGCGCCGGCGGGCAGATCGGCATGACGATGGCGAATCTCGCCCACGACCTGCCCAGGCATCCCGCCCTCGCCAAGCGGGCCAAGCCCTACTCCTTCGAGCGCGTCGTCACCCTCGGCACGGCGGTCGGCGCCAACACCACCCCCAAGGACGTCCAGCTCCTCCACTACTACTCCCCCGGCGACAACGTCATCGGCCTGCTCACCAAGCATGGCAACACCATGTCCGACTACTACGGCATGAAGATCACCTTCGGCCCCTGCTGCGACATCCCCCCGAGCGCCAAGATGCGCGTCTTCGAGGGGATCGAGCATCCCTACTGGTACTCGACGACGCGCGTCCTCGACTGCCTGCTCGGCGAGTGCGAACCCAGCCCGCGCCCCGCCTGGCGCCGCCTGGCCTGTGAGACGATGCCGAGCCTCGGCCTGGCCCAGCTCCTCGCCGACACGCTGGAACGCGAGTGGCGCATCTCGCTGGAGGAGATGCCGGCGCCGCCTGCGAAGAGCAAAGTGATCAGTGGCCAGTGATCAGGGGACAGGGGACAGAGGTCAGCAGCCGTAGGCTGCCAGAGCCGCGACCAGGAGCAACGCGATTGGTGGGGGTCGTACCCTCGCGCGGAACGGACCCCCAGGAATCGCTGCGCTCATCCTGGGGCTTGGGAGCGTAACCTCGCAACTTGCGCTTCCGCTTTTCCCTTCGTGTCGCTGCGCCTCCGCTGCTACAATCGGCGGCACGTTCATCACATCCTCGCGGAGCCACCTCATGAAGCGTGTCATCCTCTCCCTCGCCATCCTTGGCATCCTGGGCGGCGCGGGCTACCTCGGCTACGTCGGCTACCAGAAGTACAACGCAAGCGACGCCGCCAAGAAATGGGACGAGATCAAAGCCATCGAGAAGCAGGGGATCGCCGCCACCGGCGAGATCGGCCGGCTGCTGCGCGACATGGATGACCGCAGCGCCGACGTCCAGTTCGCCGCCGCCGAGGCGCTCGGCCGCCTGGGGGAGAAGGCCGTGCCGCACCTGCGCGAGAAGCTCAGGAAGGGGGACAAGGCGGCCCGCTACTTCGCCGCCTACGCCCTGTGCTTCGTCGGTCCCGATGCCGCCCCCGCCGTCGAGGAGCTGGTCGTGTGCGCAACCGACACCGCGCCCGATGTCCGCAGCAAGGCGATCTACGCCCTGGGCAAGATCGGCACGAGTTCGCCCTCCGTGATCGACGCCATCGTCGTCGCCCTCGACGACAAAGACATGGACGTTTCGCAGACCGCCCAGGAAGCGATGCAGTCGATCGGCCCGGCGGGGAAGGCGCCTCTCTATCAAGCGCTGGCGAAGGCGAAGGGCGCCTCGCGCGGACGCATCCTCGCGGCGGTCGGCTCGCAGGGAGCGCCGCCCAAGGAAGCCGCCCCGGTGCTGATCGAGATGGTCGAAGCGGGTGAGCAAGCCATTCGGCTCCAGGCGGCGCGCCTACTCGGCCAGCTCGGCGAGGACGCGCTGCCAACCTTCAAGAAGCTCCTGCTGGACGACGACAAGAACACCCGTGCCCTCGGCGTCGAGGCCTTCCCGAAGCTCGATGACGCGGGCAAGAAGCTTCTGCCCGAACTCGGCTCCGCGATGGCGCGGGCCGACGACTTCGGCGTGGCCCACAACGGCGCTCTCGCCTGCAAGGCCCTGGACGGCGCCGGGGCCGCCACGCTCGCCAAGCTGCTCAACGACGACTTCGACGCGAAGACCTGCCAGTGGACGCCGGCCTACCTCGGCATCCTCGGCGAGATCGGCGCCCCCGCGAAAGTCGCCGTCCCCGCGCTGGTGCGCTACCTGCTCGGCGCCGACCCGAACCACGTCAACCAGGCCCTCGAAGCGCTCGCCAGCATCGGCCCCGCCGCCCGCGAAGCCGCCCTCCCGGCGCTCGAGAAGCTGCGTGCGAAGGAACCCAGCCTCGGCCCCCGCATCGACGAAGCGATGCGCCGCATGGGCGTCATCGCCGCGAAGGACGATAAGAAGTAGAAAATGACACGTTCATTGATTTAGGTCGTAGATCACATCAAGCTTGCAGCCTAGCGGTGCCATTTGGCGGATGCGACGGGTCCGAGCCTGAGCGCCAA
>JAYSSW010001114.1:0-2525 GCA_043720335.1 Planctomycetia bacterium | reverse complement strand
TGCGCCAGCAGCAGGTCGAGGTCGCGCTCGAAGTTGGCGGCGGTCGTCGAGCCGAGCAGGTCGTTGCCACCGATCTCCAGCAGCACCACGCCATCGACGAGCGGCGTCTTCTCGGCCTTGCGCAGCATCGAACGAACGGTCGCGCCCGCTTGGGAGTGGTCGCGTACGTCAATGCCGTGCTCCTCGGCGAGCAGGTTCGGCCAGGTGGCGAGCTTCGCTTCGCCCATCCCCGCCGTCACCGAGTCCGCGAAGAGTGACAGCGACGGTCGGCCCAGCGGCGGCAGCGCGGGTGCGAAGTGATGCGGCGCCTCGACGCCGACCGCGACAACACCCATCGACATCGCCGCCGCGCGCAACCAGCCGCGCCGATCATGGATCGCTGGCCGGCCCGACCGTTCGGCGCACAGCCAACCGAGCGACACGATCCCCGCGACGGCGTAGAAGACGTAGGGCAGCGGCGTCGCCGACAAGCCGACGAGGATCAGCCCCAGCAGCGCGAGCAGCGTGGCGAGCCGGCGCACGCCGAGCCGCCGCACGAACTGGAACAGCAGCCCCGCGATCAACACGCCAGCGACGCCGGCGAAGAACGCCGCGCCGCTGCCGAAGAAGAAAATGACGAAGTTCATGGGTAAATGCCCAAGCCAAGGCCAAGGCGCCGACTCCTCCAACTCCTCCACGCCCCTCTCGGCCAACCCCCTCGGCGCCCCCTTGCCCGCCCCGAAGAAGAAGTCCAAACGCAAGCGCGGCGGACAGCCCGGCCACCCGCCCCGCCTCCGCCGACTGCTCCCCGTCGAGCAGGCCGCCGAGGTCAAGCGGGAGCCGGGTCTGTGGACGTTCGTGACGACGGAGAACGTGGAACCGACGAACTTCTTCATGGAGCGGCTGTCGCGGCGGGCGGCGCTGGGGCGGAAGCGGAGCTTCGGCTGCGACCGCGACGGAGTGCCAGCGGAACGAGAACCAGATCCAGGCCCCGCGTGCGAAATCGTGACGCCGACGGCATCTCGCTCCCTCGCTACAATGGCCGCTGGGGACCAACCGCCGCGTTCACCGGGGCCTGCCGATGCCGCCGTTCGTTGTTGAGAAGATCGACCATGTCAGCGTGCTGATCACCGACCTGCAGCGCAGCGCGCGGTTCTACGGCGAGACGCTGGGGCTGAAGCCGATCCACAGCCCGCTGACGTTCAACTTCAAGGTGCTGTGGTTCGACCTGGGGGGGCAGCACCTGCATCTGCTGCTGAAGCCGCTGCCCGACGCGGTCAGCCCGCGCCATTTCGCCCTGCGCGTCGACGACGCCGCTGCGGCCCGCGCGTATTTCCACCGCCTCGGCATCGCGACGCAGGAAACGACGGTCATCCACGGCGCCGACCGCTTCTTCCTCAGCGACCCCGACGGCAACCGCATCGAAGTCATCCAGTGGCTGAGGCCGTACTCGTCCGAGGAGAACACGCCGAAGTGAGCGACCATGTTCACTTCGCGGGTTCGCTCTGGTGGGCGGCTTCGGCGAGGGGGCCGATCACGCTCAGCAGGTGGCTGAGCTGGCCGATCCGCATGCCGAAACGGTCGAGGAACTCCTGCACGGTGAACTCGCCGTCCAGCGCTTCATCTCCCTGCTCGGCCAAGTCCTCGGTCATGCCGGCGAGCATCTGCACGTACGCTTTCTCAAGAAGCGGATAGGCCTGCTTGCAATGTTCGGTGAAGGCGGGATGCTCGCTCGCCCAGCGGGCCAGAAGGTTCCGCCAGCGGGCCTGCGACTCCTGGGCCTGCTGGCGGACGTGGTTGAGGTGTTCGCGCTGCACGTCGAGCATCTGGGCGAGGTGTTCGCGCTGCAGTTCCAGCATCTGCCGCAGCAGGTCGGGCACGGTCTCGGCCGTGACGGGGGGCTGGGGCTGCGGGGTGGCGGGGGTCGTGCTGCTGTTGGCGATGTCGAATTGGAACTGCATGTTGGGCCTCGCCTGCGGGAAAGCGGCAGCCACCCAGTCGGCCCCGCCTTTCCCTCGTTTATAGCACGCCCGCCAGGCGAGCGGAAGGGGCGGGTTTTCTTTTCAGCTGGGAATTCGTGGCTGCTGACAGTTCGTCACCGGCATCAGCTTTGGAATTACAGAAAGCTCGCCACCCCTTGACAAAACAAATTTGTTTTGAAACAATTCCGTTGTGGATCAACGAGCATGTGAGGGAAGCAGCCCATGGCCAGAAACATCAGCGGCCCGCCTGCGGAAGACGACGACTTCTACGGGCGGGAAGATGAGAGCGCCAAAATCTGGCGAGAATTGGAGGAGGGCAACAATATCCTGCTCCTGGGGCCGCGCCGCGTCGGCAAGTCCTCCATGCTTCGCCACCTCAAAAAGACGGCGCCAAACCACGGTTTCATCCCGGTGGAGATCAGCCTGGCCGACCTCAGCGAGGAGATCGGCTTCATCAAGCGGCTGTATTACGCCGGCTCGAAATATGCTCTATAATGCTACTGTAGGCCACAGCGGCCAGCGACCACGTTGCTCTTGCGGAGGCGAGTCATGCTGATCTCATTG
>JAYSSW010001113.1:0-11477 GCA_043720335.1 Planctomycetia bacterium | reverse complement strand
GCCGCAGCCCGCTGGAATACCTGCGCAGCGCCGTGGAGGCCCGCCGCGCCGGGCTGCCGTGCCCCGCCATGCTCGCGCAGCGGTGAACGGTTACCAATTCAGAAGGCGGGCTGAGATCAAGACTCAATCAGTTCAACAAAAGCTATCGAGGAAAGGCCGGACATGGCGGCGCTCTTCGCGTCTGCTTCAAGCACAAGGATTCTGCGAACCTTGAATCCCAGATGTTTGTTTCTGTCCGTTCCTGGGAGTGTAATGTGTCTAGCAACGACCCAGCCAGTTTGCGGATCATGGGCGAGATCGCAAAGCACGAATATGAATGCATCGCTACATACGTTGATATTTTTCGTCAACTTCCAGAGTTCAATGACAAGAAGCGGTCTCCGAAAAAAGCAAAATCAGTCAGTACTTGATGCGCACTAAGCAGCCCTTCAAGCCTGAAAAGGAACCTATCATGGCATCCGTTCGCGTCCTGGTCGGCACCCGCAAGGGGGCGTTCATCCTCACCTCGGACGGCATGCGCGAGAAGTGGAAGGTCGACGGGCCTCACTTCGGCGGCTGGGAGATGTACCATCTCAAAGGCTCGCCCGTCGATCCCGACCGCATCTACGCCTCGCAGTCGAGCGGCTGGTTCGGCCAGCTCATGCAACGCTCCAACGACGGCGGCAAGACCTGGGAGCCGGTCGACAACAAGTTCGCCTACGTCGGCGATCCCGGCACGCACCAGTGGTACGACGGCACGCCGCACCCCTGGGAGTTCAAGCGCGTCTGGCATCTCGAACCGTCCCTCACCGACCCCGACACCGTCTACGCCGGCGTCGAGGACGCCGCCCTCTTCCGCACCACCGACGGCGGCAAGTCGTGGAACGAACTCCCCGCCCTGCGCTCCATTCAGGGGAGCAAGTGGATGCCCGGCGCCGGCGGCATGGGGCTGCACACCATCCTTCTCGACCCCGTCAATCCCGGCCGCATCTACGTCGCCATCTCCGCCGCCGGCGCCTTCCGCTCCGACGACGGCGGCGAGTCGTGGAAAGTCATCACCAAAGGCTTGAAGTCGAAGTACATGCCCGACCCGACGGCCGAGATCGGTTTCTGCGTCCACCGCCTGGCGATGCACCGCGCCCGCCCCGACGTGCTGTTCATGCAGCTCCACTGGAACGTGATGCGCACCGACAACGCCGGCGAACTCTGGCACGACGTCGGCGCCGGCCTGCCGACCGACTTCGGCTTCCCCATCGAGGTTCATTCGCACGAACCCGACACCGTCTACGTCGTGCCGATCAAGAGCGACTCCGAGCACTACCCGCCCGACGGCAAGCTGCGCGTCTACCGCAGCCGCACCGGCGGCGGCGAATGGGAAGCGCTGACCAACGGGCTGCCGCAGGAGAACTGCTACGTCAACGTGCTGCGCGACGCCACCTCGGTCGACACGCTCGACGGCTGCGGCGTCTACTTCGGCACCAGCGCCGGCCAGGTCTACGCCTCGCGCGACGGCGGCGACCACTGGGCCCCCATCGTGTCGAACCTCCCCGCCATCGTGTCGGTGGAGGCGCAGACGCTGCCATGATCCGAGTCATCCTGCCGTACCATCTGCGGAATCTCGCGAAGGTCGGCGCCGAGGTGCATCTGGAGGTGGCCGGGACGGTGACGGCCACCTCCATCGTCGACGAGCTGGAGGCGCGCTACCCGATGCTGCAAGGCACGATCCGCGACCACGTCACGAAGAAGCGCCGTCCGCTGCTGCGCTTCTTTGTCTGCAACGAGGACCTGTCTCACGACCCGCACGACACGCCGCTCCCCGATGCGATCGCGTCGGGGGCGGAGCCGTTTTTCATTGTGGGAGCGATCGCGGGGGGGTGATGCTTGCCGGGATCAAGCTCGCATAAACAGTCCGCTTGCGAAACGTCGCGACCTCGGGTCCGGAATCAGGAGCAGCAGCCGAAACGCCAGGAAGATCCCTGCGACATAGCCCAGGCGGCGCACGCGGCAGTGCCAAACCGTCTCGTGGTCGATGATTTCGCCGGTGGCAAGATCGAAAACGTACTGGTAGCCGTCGAGCGTGCGGACGACCACGGTGCCGCCATCGATCCAGGCGTCGGAGTACCAGTGGGTCCAGCTCGAAAAGATGAAGCCCGGCCCCATGCCGAATTTGCTGCCGTCGGCGACGAGGTCCTTGAAGCGGTAGGTCTTGACCACGCCTGCGGCTGTCACGAGTTGGAAGCAGACCTCGTTCTCCGGCGGAACCTTGTTGAATCGGCTTGACGACAGCGCTTTGGAGTTCATGGTCAGATCGACGACCGTTTTGCCATCGTCGGCGAGCAGAATCGTGCCGGTCCAGCCTGAAGACTTGAACGCCCAGCACGCTTGCGGGTTGCCCGTCGCCATCACTTCCAACAGCCTGGTTTTGGGATCAAACTTCAATTCGAAGCCGCCGTCTCGGCTGCGGACCGGCTGCTCGAAACTCGGCAACTTGGTCGCGCCGGTGGCCGAGACCAGCGACGGAATCAGCAACCAGCTCGCCATCGTCAGGCAAAGCACGCGCATCGTGTCGTCCTCGAAAATCAGCGAACGCGATCGGACCGATAGTGTGATGCGCGCTAGATCGAAAAATTCCAGGACAAGCGAAGATCGAAGTGAAAGACAACGGGAATCCGAGTTGGGAAAACAGCGCTCAGCGGCACAGCAGCGGCATCACCTGGGCGCGGAGGAAGTCGGGCTGGTAGCCGCCGTAGTGGCCGCCGTCGTTGCCGAGCTGCTGGTCACTGGGCTGCCAGGCGTGCTGGTGCAGTTTCGGATCGGTGCCGGACTGCAGCAGGTCGGGCAGCACGCGGAAGCCGGCCAGGCCGCTGCTGATCGTCCATTTGCGGTCGGTGTTCCCCAGGATCGTGGTCCACAAACCCAGGTACGACACGTCGTTCTTGCTGTGGAAAACGTGCAGGGTCCGCCGCACGTTCCGCAGCGCGGGGCGAAGATCATACGTCGACGACACCGACGGCGCCAGCAGCACCACGCGGTCGACCACGCCGTCGGGGATCGCTTCCAGCGCCGCCAGCACCGAGGTCGCGCCGGCGCTGTGGGCGACGACGTGGATAGGCGTGTCGGGATGCTCGGCCCGGCACGCTTGCAGTTCGTCCGCGAGCCGCAGCCCCTGCCGTCGCGCGTATTGATAACAGACCTGGTCGGCGACGATCCGCCCCCTGCCGTGCGACCACTCGAAGGTGCGCACCTCCATCGGGTAGTCGTCCGCACGAGCGACCATCTTGAGCGCCTTCGACGCCATCTGGAAGTTGCCCGCCCCGTCGGTCACGTAAACAATGCACGGCGAAGGCAGGTACGGGATCGGGCGCGGCTCCAGCGTGGCGGGAAGCGTGACGCGGCAGCCCGTCGCCGCCAGCAGCAGCGCGAACGGAAGCCAGCGCCAATCTGGCACGCGAGTTGCCACGTCTCGTTCGGCCCTCTTCGCCCCGGGAACTGCGATTGACCCGACCGGGCCACCCGTTACACTAAAACCTGCTGCACGGAAGGACTTCCGCTTCACCCCAAGGAGCTGGCGATGGCTCGCAAATGGTTCGCGTTGCTTCTCGGCGTCGTCGCGGTCGGCTTTTATTTCGCCTTCCGCATACCCGAACCCGACCCCTCGCACGACCCCAATCTCGGCAAGCACGCTGAAAAAAGCGTGCAGCCGCCTTCCCGGACGTTCGTGGGGACTGAACTCTTTCGGCAGAATCTGCTCGCCAGCTTGACTCTTTTTCCGGGACAGGCCTTCCCCGCCAACCTGCCCTGGGAACCGCTGCGCGACCTGGGCGAGCGCGGCGCCGTGCCGCTGGAGCACTACGTCCGCCACCAACCGCTCCAGTTCCTGCAGATGTGCCTCGACCGTCATAAACACACGGTGCAGGGCTACAGCATGATCTTCCACAAGCAGGAACGCCTCGCCGGCAAGCTGCAGAAGGTCGAGAAACTGAAGGTTCACTTCCGCGAACAGCCGTTCAGCGTCTACATGGAATGGCTGGAGGGAGCGAGGCTCGCGGCCAAGACCCTTTTTGTCCAGGGGGACAACAACGGCCAGCTTCTGGCTCGGCCGCACGGCGCGATCCTCGGCCTGGTCGTCATCTCGCAGGACATCGACAGCGAGAAGGCGAAGGCGTCGGGCCGCTACACCATCAACGAGTTCGGGCTGTTCAAGGCCATGCAGCGCACCCTGGCCTGCATGAAGGACGCCCAGGCGCGAGGCACGCTGCACCTGAGCTACGAAGGCGTCTTCGCCCTGCCCGAAACCGGCGACCGCCCCTGCTACAAGTTCGTCCGTTCGCAGTATTCGCCCGCGGAGGAGGACGGCATCGAGCATTTCACCTTCTACATCGACCAGGAAACCTGGCTGCAGGTCGGCTCGATCCTCAAGGACGCCAAGGGGGACATCATCGCCGAGTACTTCTTCCGCGACATCCAGCTCAACCCGACCTTCACCGCGAAGCAGTTCACGCGCGGGGCGCTGTGACGCATTGAAGCGCGAAGTTTAGCCGCGACGCGCAGCGGAGCGCTGGCACCTCGCGACGATTCAAAACATTGGCCACAATTCCCCTTCAATACGCGACGTACACATGCCCGTCCTTGCCGACGCGTGCCGTGGCGCGGTTGGAGCTCGGCAGCGGCAGCGTCCCCGACTCGGCCGTCTTGCCCGCCGCGACGATGCTCCAGTGCAGCGTGCTGCGCTCCTGCCACTGCACGAAAACCTGGTTGCCAACGATCGGCACCGCCAGCGGGAACGACAGCTTCCCCTTGCCGGCCGGGGTCGCCGACTTCGCGCCGAACGTCTTGCCCGCGTCGTCCGACACGCTCCAGAACGCCTCGTGCCGGCTCATCCAGGCGACCACGACCTGCCCCTTGCCATCGATGCTGAACGGGATCCCCTGCATCGGGCACGAGTAGTCCCAGCGGTCGTCGCTGATCTTCACGCAGCGGAAGTCGTTCTTCACCGGGTCGCCGGACAGGAACCACGGGTCGCGCAGGTTCTTGTAGCCGCCCCGGAACGCGACATAAAGAACGTCACCGCCGTAGCGGGCTTCGAGCCGGCAGCAGCCGCACGCGAACGAGCTGGCGGGCTGGTCGCTCTTGAGCAGCTCGTTCTTCGTGAATGACACCCCGTTGTCACTCGACCGCGTGAGGATGATCGGCGACGCGGTGGGGCTGTCGGCCTCCTCCTTCGCGCCGGGGATGCCGCCGGTCCACAGGACGGCGACGTTGCCCTTGGCGTCGGCGGCGAGAGCGAGGTTGTCGAGGCCGTAGGTCGGCGCTTCCAGGCGGCGTTCCGGCTCGAACGACGCGCCGCCGTCGACGCTGCGCGTGTACCACGCCCCGCCGCCGGTCTTGTAGAAGCCCTGCCAAATGACATGAATCACGCCGTCCTTGCCGAGCGCGACGCGCGGGCCGCGTTCCATGCCGGTGGTGACGTTGTTGTCCTTGCGGTTGAGGCGGACCGGCTTGGAGAACGACTTGCCGCCGTCGGAGCTGCGCGTGTAGAAGCCGTTGCCCGGCTGCCCGACGCCGTAGGTCATGTGCCAAACGCCGTCGCCGTCCTGCACCACGTCCGGCACCTGCCCGCCGCCCGGCACCTTCAGCGTCCGCACCTCCGCGTTGGCGGAGCCGCACACGGCGAGCAAAGTGATCGTCAAAGCGATGATACGTTGCGCGGAGAACATAACAGCTCCATTCGTGTCATGAGTTCATGCGGTACTTCACGGCGTCGATCATCATAAGCCCCAGCAGGCCGATCGGGATGCTGAAAATGTAGAGCAGGTTCAAGCCGTGCTCGGCGACGACGATCTCCTGGAAGACGTGCAGCGGATCGAACTCGCCCTGGTAGACGGCGCGCACGGCCAAGTTCAGCCCCTGGGCCGTCAGCGCGAGGCCGAGATAGCCGGCGACCTGGAGATGCTTGATCCTCGGCGGGCACAAACAAACGGGAATCTCGCCCGACAGCGTTTCGCCGGGGACGGCCACGTCATAGTAGAGCGTCTCCTGCTTGCGGAACAAGTCGTGCATCTGCACGTCGATGGTGAAGCGCCAGACCTTGCCGTGCGGATCGCGTTGGCGGACGTGGATCTGCCCCTGCACCTCGCGGAGCTCCACGCCGGTCGCGTCGGCGCGGTGCGGCCGGATCTCGACGACGTAGCGGCCATGCCCGTGCAGGAAATGGACGCCATGCTCCGAAGCGACGGCCCGCTTCTCCTCGCCGCCGCCGGATTGTTCGAGCACCGTGACGAGGTCCGCCGACAGCCGCCGCGGCTCCAGGAAGCGGAAGCGCTGCTCGCGCTGGCCTGCGGGAGCCGTGACCGCTTCGGTCCAGCGCCGCTCCGCCCGCCGACCGCCGACGGTCGCGGTGGCGTGCAGCTCGATGGACGCCCCGCCGACGACCCAGTCGAGCCGCTCCTCGGCGCCGGGAAGGAAGCACTTCTTGATAAGCGTTCGCTTGCCCGCTTGCAACTCGTCGAAAGAATTCACAGCCAATGTGAAGTCGTGAAGGATCTCCGTGCCGACGTGCTTCACGACGGCGTGGATTTTTGTCGCGTCCCCATACATGCAGATCGCGTCGATCTTGACATCGAGCATCTGCTTGAGAGAAGGCTGCAGTTCAAGGATTTTCGAAGGGAGTGAAACAAAACGCGAACGAAAAACACCATTGGGGATGTCCTGGGCGGTGTCGTAGGCTTCGATCTGAATCAAACCGACATCGATTTGTTGAGGCGAATGAGAGCGGATCGGAACCTTCAGTCGATAAATCTCGCCAGGCTGGATCTCAAGGAACCGGTCGAGCATGTCGAGATCGAGCTCGATCTGCAGATGTTCGCTCTTGTGCAGTTGAGGGATTCGGATCGCGGACGAAAAATGGATCGGGCGCGTCATGACAATTTGAAGAGGAACCCAGTCCCCGGCGCATTGGCCGCTTGGAATTTCGACGTCGATCAACAGCGGTTCTTTCGATTCGCTCATGACGAAACCTCCGCGGGCGACGCGGCCGTTTTGCCGCTCTCGCTCTTCAGGTGCTCAAGGGTCTCGCTGAGGAACTGGAACATGCGGCCCAGGTACGTCTTCCTGAACTCGTCGAGCAGCACGCCTTCGGCCTTCTTCCAGTCGTCGTTGGTGTAGCGCTCCTGCTTCTCGAGCAGATGGAGCATGGCGCGGAACGTCGTCTGCGCCGACTTCTTCAGCTTCCGAGCGAACGCCTGGTTGGGGCGTCGCTTGTCGAGTTCGGCGTCGATGTTGTCGGCCCGCACCATCAGCAGGAAGTTGCGGTCCTTCTGGTAGTTCGCGACCAGCTCGAAGCAGCCGTCCAGCCTGCTTTTGTACTGGTAGGGGAGCACGACGAGGTTGAGCCGCACCCAGAGCGAATCGCGTTCGGGATGGCGGAACTCCAGCCTCACGGCGACGACCTGGTCGGCGGTCGCTCTCCCCTCCATCCCGGCGTAGACCATGCGGAAGCCGCCCGCGAGGGCGCCGCCGTGGCGGTTGAGCAGTTCGGTCACGGTCTCCAGGTGGCTGTCCGTGTAGGCGTTGGTGGCGACGTTCGCCTCCTGCTGCGCGAACTCGTTGTGGGCGACGAGGTAGTCGTAGCGCGGATCGACGATGGTGCCGAGCATCTCGCGGCGGAAGCTCTGGTCGAGGACGCCGAGCGCTTCGCGCAGGGTTTTCCGCTTGCACAGCTCGGCGACCTGGGCGGCGCTGAACGGCTCGAACTGGTGGCGCGGGTCCTGCAGGTGGCCGGCCAGGTCGGGGTCCGGCTCGCCCAGCCAGCGCTGCAGGTGGCGGCGGTAGATCGCCAGGTACTCCTCGGGCTTCGGCTCGCGCAGCACGAACTTCGGGTCGCGCGAGATGCGGTGCTTGAACTGCCTCTCCATCTTCGGGTAGAGCTGGTCGCGCAGCAGGTTCGTCATCGTGAACATGATGAACACGTTGGGCAGCGCGTTGTACAGCTCGCTGAGCTGGGCGAAGAACTTGAACCAGTCGGCGTCGCGGTCGAAAAGCTCCTGCCGCCCCTCGATCTGGTCGAACGCGAAGAAGAACATCCGGCCCGGCCTGGCGTCGGGGCTGAGGTGCTTCTCCACGTCGGTCGTGAACAGGCTGATGAGGATCTTGATCGTGTCGATGATCTTGTACTGCTGGTCGATGGAGTCGCTGACGCCGAGGATCTTCAGGAACTCGTCCGCGACGCGGCGCCGCCTCAGCCAGCCGATCACCAGCTCGCGGTCCTCCGGGAACAGGTAGCGGAGCAGCACGCGCAGCACGTAGCGGTGGTACGGGTTGCCCGGCTCGTGCAGGAACCGCTGGCCGACGAAGTCGGCGAACTTCCCGAAGTCGAGGACGCGGAACACCTCCGCGTCCCGTGAGGCGACCGCTTCCTGGAACGCGCCGGGCCAGCGCCGCGTGAACCGGTTCCACAGCCGCGACCACCAGCCCGCGCGCCAGCGCTGGATGTACGGCTGGATCTGCCCCGGCTTCGTGAGCAGCTGGCTCAGGGCCTGGAACGCGATGTCGTGGATTTTTCGGAGGAGCAGGTTCTTCTTGGGCGGCGGCTCGGCTTGCGCATCGAGCGTCCCGTCCCGGCGCGAGGGCCCCGTGAGCGTGTCGAGCATCCAGTCGAGCAGGCACGACTCGAACTCGTCCACCTTCCAATGGTTCGAGTTGCACAGGAACAGGTAGCCAAGCTCCTCCGCCCGCTCCGGCACGCGGAAGTAGTTGAGCAGATGGGTCTTGCCCATGCCCGGCTCGCCCGCCAGGATCACCACCTGCGACTCGCGGGCTCCGTCGCGGATGCCGGTGACGATCTCCTGGATCGAGTCGCGCACCTCCTGGTGGATCTCCGGCACGTCCCAGGTCTCGACGCGCGTGCCGTAGCGGATCACCTGGTGATCCTCGAACGGCGAGCGGTTGCGCGTGCCGTCGCCGCTGAAGCGGCGTTTGAAGTAGCGCAGGATTTCCAGGCGAACCAGTTCGTCGTTGGTGGGGGCGGGGGGGGCGATGGTCATGAGCGCTGCCAAAGTACGTGGTAGTAGAGGTTCTCACCTTGCTGGATGCCGAGCTGCGGTTCGGTCGCCAAGCGGACTTCGTTCGCGATCTTCAGTTCAACCGTTCGTTTCTCCCAGAGATCGAGCAGTTCCTTGTGGTACGCCGCCACGGTCAGGGTTGGCATCTTCTGCTTCATCTCATGGTAGAGGCGCGGCAGATCGACGAGGCCGTCCTCGTACTGCGTGAAACGGCACAGGTGGCGGTACGTTTCTTCCAGCAGCTTCGCCAGCGGTGGCGCGGCGGGCGCTGTCGGCGCAGCAGCCGGCGTGGCGCCGCCGGTGAGCTTCGCGGACAGCTTCGCGAAGGCGGCGTCGATGTGGTCGAGGACGCCGGTGGGGCTGTCGGACTGCAGCGTGCCTTCGAGCTTCTCCAGCCGCTCGGCCAGCTTCGCGACCTGCTTGGCGATCTCCTTGATCTCCTTCGACGGGTCGGCCTTCGCCTTGCCGGCCGGCTTCAGGCTGGCCAGCACCTGCTCGCGCAGGGCGGCGCGGTCCTTCTCCAGCTCGGCGGCGATCTCGCCGACACGGGCGGCGGCCTGCGCTTCGGGCGACGCGGCTTGGTGCAGGTACGCGGCGCCGGCCTCGGTGACGTTGACCACCTTGGTCTTCTTCATCTTGGTCTTGCCGTCCTTGCCGACCGTCGGCAACGAGGCGCTGCCGCTCGCCAGCAGGCCTTGTTCCTGGGCGAGTGCCAGTTCCTTCTTGAAGCCCTTGAAGGCTTCGAGGTTGGCAATGAGGTTCTGGTCGCCAAGGGTGCGAGCGATGAGAAGGAGCGCGGTCAGGGAGGGTTTCGTTTCCACCGTTTGGCCTCGTGCGGAGAATGAAGGAAATCTAGGGAATAGCTTGAAACGGGCGGCGCCCGATGTCAAGCACGAATTCGCGGAAACGCCGCAGGGGAGTGACAACGCGTTGTCACTCCCCTGCGATGTGCGGAACCCCGCCGCCTTCGGCAGCGGGCTTGATGATGAATCAACTACTCGTCCTTCGACAGTTCGCGGATGAAGAGGTTGCGGAACTGGACGGGGTCGCCGTGGTGCTGCAGGGCGATGGGGCCGGTCGCGGGGACGCCGGGGAGCTGGGCGTTCTCGATGACGAGCTTGTCGTTGAGGTGGACGGTCAGGCGGTCCCCCTTCATGCGGATCTTGAAGCGGTTCCATTGGCCGAGCGGGGCGTCGGCGTTCACCTTCGGGGTGACGGCGGCTTTGACCTCGGCGGACGACTTGGGGTTGGTGCGGTAGCCCCAGACCTCGCCGGAGCCGACGGGATAGCACCAGATGTTGACCTGGCTGGCGGCGCTGCCGCGCAGGTAGATGCCGCTGTCGCCGGCGTCGTTCACTTCGACCTCCTTGGCGGCGCCGTCGGCGTTCTTGGCCGGCTCGCCGCTGGGGAGAAAGACGGGGCGCATCTTCTTGGTCGGCTTGCCGCTCAGGCGCCAGTCGACGACCATCTCGAAATCGCCGTACGACTTGTCGGTCCAGAGGTGCGGGTCCTTGGCGGCGCATTTGCCGTCGTAGTTGATGACGCCGTCGCGGACGGTCCAGTGGGCCTTGTGCTCGTCGCTCGCCTTCCAGCCGTCGAGGTTGAGGCCGGTGAGGATGCTGACGAAGCCGACGTCGGCGTTGGCGATCTCGTTCTTCTTGGGGCTGGTGCTGGGCAGCTCCTTGATCTTGATGTTCTTGAAACGGCACTCGGAGCCTTCGGATTCGAGGGCGAGGTAGCCGACGCGCGGGTTGCACTCGCTGACGCCGGAGACGATCTTGCCGTTGACGGCGAGCTTTAGGACGCCGTGGTTGGCTTCGACGCGGTAGTGGTTCCACTGGTATTCGCCCTTGCTGCGGAACTCGCTGGGGAGGCAGCGTTCCCAGCCCTTGGGGTGGGGCCGGTCGGGCTTGCAGGTAGCGCCCCAGATGCTGAAGAGGTCGCCGTCGCTGGTCCACTGCTTGGGGTCGAAGAGGTTGACGAGGACCTGGACTTCGATGGAGCGGGTGTAGCCGGAGCCTTTGGCGGGGAGCCCGTCGCCCCAGACGAAGAGGCCGGAGTTGCCGACGCCGCCCTTCTTGGCGGGGGCGTGGAACCACTCGAATTCGAGGATGAAGTTCTCGTACTGCTTGGCGGAGCGGAGGTAGCCGGTGGGGAAGCCGGTGGTGACGATCATGCCTTCCTTGACGTGGAAGGTGCCTGGGGCGCCGTTGACGTTGACCCAGCCGGTCAGGTCTTTGCCGTTGAAGAGGGGCTTGAAGCCGTCGTCGTCGCCGGCACGCGTGGTGGAAGGGGGGGCGAGCGCGAGCAGGGCGAGCAGGAGAAGGATGCGTCGTTTCATGGGGAAGACCTCGTTGAATGTTCCAGGCGATGGCGGTTGGCGTGCAACGTTCCGGCGAACGGCCTGCGTAAGCGGGCTGGTCAAATGATCGATCCCTG
>JAYSSW010001112.1:0-2533 GCA_043720335.1 Planctomycetia bacterium | reverse complement strand
AGCGTCTATCCTGGGGACGGTGAAATCCTGCGCGAGACAACGCCCATGAATCCGCTTCTGAGTCGGCTGTCTTCGTTGCGTCGGCGTCTTCGCTTCCAGGAGGGGACGCAGGGGCTTTTCGCCCTTTTCGCCCTCGTCGTCGGCATGGCGCTGGCGGGCGGTCTGCTCGACTACGCGGTCGCCCTGCCGAGCCTGGTCCGCGCGATCCTGCTGATGGGGATCATCTCCGGGGCGGCGCTCGTCGTCCATCGGCTGTTGTATCTGCCGTTCACGAAGAAGAGCGACGATCTCAGTCTCGCCCTCCGTGTCGAGAAGCGTTTCCCCGAACTCAACGACGCCCTCGCCAGCACGGTGCAGTTCCTGCAGATGGACAAGGACGCGCCGAGCGCAGGGTCCGAGGCGCTGCGGAGCAAGGCGGTCAAGGACACGCTCGAAAAGGCGAAGAGCTGCGACTTCGGCCACATCGTCAGCTGGCGCCCCGCGCTGCTGCTCGCGTTCGCAGCCATCGTCGTCGGGGCCGGCGCGGGGCACTACGTCTGGCGCCACCGGGCCAACTCGGTCATCGCCATGCAGCGGCTGCTGGAGCCGTTCGGCCAGCACACCTGGACCCGCATCGACCTGGGCGACTGCCCGCGTCGCGTCGCCGTCGGCCAACCCTTCCACGTCAAGGGGAGCATCGACGGCATCGTCCCCGCCCAGGCCCGCATCGAGGTCGAAGGCCAGGCCCGCACCGAAAAGATCGTCCCCGTCCGCTTCGACCCCGAGACCAAATCGGGCCTGCTCGACGCGCCGCTCGACATGACCCAGCAGAAGGGCAAGTTCAAGTTCCGCGTCCTCGCCAACGACGGCTCGTTCCCGCCGCGCACCGGCTCGTGGCACGAGGTCGAGGTGCTGCCGCCACCGAAGCTCGTTGATCTCGACGGCAGGCGCTCGCCGCAGATCATGCTGGTCCCGCCGGCCTACACCGACCTGCCTTCGCCGAAGCTGCTCATCCCCGGCACGGGCAACATCGAGGCGTTCGTCGGCACGCACGTCCACCTCGCCGCCGCCGTCGACCGCCCGCTCGTCGAGGCCTGGATCGAGTACAAGCCCGAGAACCCGGCCGTGAAGACCGCGGCCATGCTGGCGATGTTCGGCGAGACCAACCCGCTGCTCGCGCTGGGCCAGGCGGTGGTCGGCCAGCAGGTGTGGGGCCGCTTCCACGCGGAGCTGATCGAGGACCGCAGCAAGTTCCACATCGACTTCACGCCGTGGGTGACCGGGTCGTACCTGCTGCACCTGAGCGATTCGTACCAGCTGTCGAAGACGTACGAGTCGGACCTGCGCATCAACCCCGACCCGGAGCCGACCGTCAAGCTGCTCAAGCCCGCGACCAGCATGACGGTGCTGCCCGACGCCGAGGTGTCGTTCCGCATCGTGGTGGAGGACGAGCTGTTCGCGGTGAAGTCGATCTTCGTCGAGCATCGCCGCACAGCCCAGGGGGGCGTGACGCAGCGGCCGGTCGTTTCGACGCTCTATGACGCGGCGCAGACCGGCGCGGCCGTCCCGCTGCTGCTGTCGCGGCTGGCGAAGTCGGCGCCCTTCGGCCCGCCCTTGCGGCTGAGGCCGAAGATGGTCGAACTGAACACGCGCTGGCCGCTGAGGAACCAGTTCAAGGAGGGCGACACCGTTCTCGTCCAGGTCGGCGCCATCGACTTCTGCGACGTGCATTCGACCCGCACCGCCGGGCGCAGCCACGAGATCGAGCTGCGCATCGTCAGCAAGTTCGAGCTGGCCAAGGTCGTCGACGAGAAGCTGCAGGAGATCCAGCAGGACATCGTCCGGCTCCAGAAGATCCAGAAGAACGCGCAGGACGCGGTCAACGAGGTCAAGACGAAGGACAAGATCACCCAGGCCGAGGTCGACCGCTTCGTCGAAGCGGAGCTGGGCCAGAAGCAGATCCAGGACCGCGTCGGCGCCGCTCCCGACGAGGGGCTGCGCGGCGAGCTGGCCAAGCTCAAGAACCTGCTCACCGACAACAAGATGAACGGCACCGAGGCCGAGCAGCAGACCCGTACGATCAAGGGCGCGCTCGACCGGCTCGCCCAGAACGAGATCCCCAAGCTCGACCCGGCGCTCGGCCAGGCCCGCAAGGAGCTGGCGAACAACGACAAGAGCACGCCCGACACGAAGGCCGCGCTCGACAAGGTCGCCAAGGGGCAGGACAAGATCAAGGCCACCCTCGACGAGCTGGGCAAGGCCCTGGCACCGCACGCCACCATGCAGCAGGTCAAGTCCGATCTGCGCGACATCATCGGCAAGCAGAACGAACTGAACCAGTCGATCGACTTCAGCAACGAGCAGGTCAAGGACGCCCCGATGGGCAAGGAAGGCGATGCGATCCGCGACGCCGTCAAGCAGGACCTCAAGAAGACCGCCGATGCCCAGGAGAAGCTGGCCGAGCGGACCCGCGACCTGCTGCAGAAGATCGAGGCGGCCAAGGAGAAGCGCGCCAAGGAGAAGGACAACGAGAACGCCAACAAGCTCGACGACG
>JAYSSW010001111.1:0-2533 GCA_043720335.1 Planctomycetia bacterium | reverse complement strand
CGGGCTGGCGGGCCAGGCGCTGCTGGAGCAGGTCGCGCATGCGGAGGTGGTCCCAGAGGTGGTCGCGGAGGAACTCCTGGAGGGTGCGGACGGCGGCGCCGCAGGCCAGCGCGATCGGCTCGGCGGTCTTGCGGGGGAGGTCCGAGAGCAAGCCGCGACAATAGGCGTGCAGGAGATCGAAGGTGGGCTGGTAACGGACGCAGTCCTTGAACAGGCGCAGATAGGCGGCGAAAGCCGAGCCAAGGGCGATCAGTAGTACCGGGGTCATGACGCACCTCCTTACGACACAGGAGGTTGTAGGAATTCGCCGCCAGCTGGCGTCAGCTGATCTAGCGCCGCAGTGTTAGCACTACAGCGCTGCTTGACAAAGTATAACGACTCTAACTATTTGATAATAATGGAGTTGCGGACTCTCTTTGCTTTAGACGAAGCGAGACTTCGATAACCGCAAAACCTTCGCATCTGTTGACGCAAGTATTTGCGGCTTCCGACCATCCGACATCCTCGATTCGTCATACTTTGTTAAGCAGCGCCTCTGTGGTTATACCTTACTCGGCAAGAATTGATGCGTCCTCAAAGGTCTGAAACTTCAGAGTCATGAGTGATGTCAAGGCTGCGGCGTGGGTCGTGGACACGCCGGCGAGCGTCGTCTCGATCGCGGCCCGGAACGACGCGAAGTCCGCGTGGTACTTCCCGTACACGCTCTGGCGCTTCGTGAATCCCCACAACCGCTCGATCAGGTTCAGGTTCGGCGAGTAGCTCGGCAGGAACAGCAGCCGGATGTTCAATTCCGCGGCCAGCGCCTGAACCGCCGCGTTGCGTTGGTACTTCGCGTTGTCCCGCACCAACGACACCGGCCCCGTCAACGCCAGCGCGGCCAGCTTCCGCAGCAGGTCGCACATCGTTTCGGTGTTCACCACCGTCGTGTTGGTCACGGTGAGCAATTGCCGGGTGACGGCGTTCCACGCCCCCAGGACGTTGAACCGCTGGCGTCCCGACGCGGCTCGGACGAACACGCGGGCGAGACTCCACAAGCAGCACAGGAAGGTGCCGTACACGAAGTGAGCCGCGTCGACGAAAAAGACGTGTCCGGCCCCCGCGACGGCCGCGTCGAGGGCGGGTTGCCGTTGGCTTTCCCGATACGCCCGTTGAATCGCGACGTGTTCGGTCAGCGACTTTCTGGGGGCACGGGCACGGCCCGCGTGCGTTGCCAGGTGAAGCCCAGCCCGGCTAGGAACGCGCGCGTCTGGGTGAGGCCGCGCCGAAGCCTGGTGAGTTTGAAGATCCGTTCGCGGGCTTCCGCCGCCGTGCGGACGGGGCGGTCGGCCAGCGCTTGCTTGACGGCGTCGGCGTGGGCGGCGAGGGCGCTGGCGGGCCGGGGTCGCGGCGAGTGAGCGCGGCGAGCCCGCCGTCACGGTACGCGAGGAGGTACCGCTTGGCGGTGGCCACGCCGACGTGGGCGATTCGAGCGGAGGTGTCTCGCGAGTAGCCGAGGTGGACGGTCCAGAGGACGGTCATCTTCGTTCGCACGACGGGGTCGGGATGGCGGTCCCGGTCCGCGAGAACGGCGGCTTGTTCCGCTGCCGAAAGCTGAGGCCGAAACCACGTCGTCGCCACGAGGGACTCCCTTCCCAACAACCTCCCGTGCTTCCGGCGTCCAGTAGACCAACGTTCCAAGAACTTGAACAGATCAATTTCGGGCGGGCAAGGTATAGGCGGTGGGGTCCGATCACGCCGCGACCCCGCCGCCTGACGGCAGCGGGCTTGATGCGTGAAACATGATGTTGCACGTTCCTCACAGCGCCGCGCGCTGCCAGCGGGGCGAGAACTCCTCGCCGCGTCCGCGGTGCTGGTGGACCGCCTCCATCAGCACCAGCAGGGCCCGGCACTGCTCGCGGAACGCCTCCCGCAGTTTCTGCTGGGCGAGCCAGGACTGGGCGGCCTTGAGGTGGCGCTGGTACGTCTCCTCGTCGATGGGCCAGCTCTTCGCGCGGATGTCCTCCTCCAGCGTGCGGGCGGCCTGCATCACGCGCTCCACCAGCCCGGCGTCGATGGCGCAGGCGGCCTGCCGGTAGATCTGCAGCGGGCGCGCCTCGCTGTCGCCGGCCACGACGCGCGAGTCGAGGAAGTTCTGGACCATCAGGCTGACCACGCCCCCCAGCAGCAGCAGCCCCGCCAGGATGAACGTCGTGAAGCCGCCCGGCAGCTCGTTGACCGACAGGAAGATGGCGTACCCCGCCAGAGCGATGCCGATCAGCAGCATCACCACCGACCAGGGCACCCGCTTGAGCGCCCGGCCCGCGCGGCTGGCGCGGGCCTTCCAGACGATCGTGGGGTTTGGCGTGTCTCCCGACGGGAAGACCACGTCGGTCGTGCTGTCCCCCATCGTCTCGGGAGGCTCGCCGGCGAGCCGGGCGATCAGCACCGTCGTGTTGTCCGGCCCGCCGTGCAGGTTGGCGAGGTGGACGAGGAAGCGCACCGCCTCCGACGGGGGCAGCGTGGACGCCACCGCGCCGATCTCGCGGTCGGTGAC
>JAYSSW010001110.1:0-5420 GCA_043720335.1 Planctomycetia bacterium | reverse complement strand
TCCGCTGCGCGTCGCGGCTAAACTTCGCGCTTTTCCCGATCAGTCCAGGCGGAAACAGACGCGCAACCCGACGTGGTCGTCACGGTCGGACGGCGCGTACGAGCGGCGGTAGCCAGCGCGGCATTGCACTGCAGTAGCGTACCAGGAACCCCCGCGCACCACGCGTGCTTCATCCTAGCCTTCGGTGCTATCGTGATCAGTCTTATGGTCTGCTGTGTAGGAACGTTTTCCGTCGAGGCACCATTCCCAGACGTTGCCGTGCATGTCCTGCAGGTTCCAGTCGTTGGCGGCCAGCTTGCCGACCGGCTGGGTGGTGTTTTTGCTGTTGGCCTGGTACCAGCCGGCTTTCTTGAGGGCTTCCTCGCCGTTGCCGGTGTGGTATTCGGTGCCGGTGCCGGCGCGGCAGGCATACTCCCATTCCGCTTCAGTCGGCAGCGTGATCAACCAGTTGGTCTGCTTGCCGAGCTTTTGGCAGTATTCCACGGCCTCGAACCAGGTGATCGATTCGACGGGGCGATTCTCGTCGCCGACGAAATGGGCGGGATTGAAGCCCATCACCGACTTCCACTGGGCCTGCGTGACCGGATGGACGCCCAGGAAGAAGCCCTTGCTGACATCGACCCGGTGCTTGGGCTGTTCGCCGGATTCGGCGCCTCCCATGAGGAAACCGCCGGGCGGGATCCAGGCGAATTTCATCTCGGTGTCCATGTGTCGTCCTCCGAACCGGCGTGGCGAGGGGTTGGTCGAGGTACTTCGCGTCTGGCGACAACTTATTTGCCGCGGAGGCAGACGTCGAAGTTTCGCCGCGACGCGCAGCGCGGGAACCGCGCGGCGATGTTTCGCCTTGCGGATTCACCTACGCCGACGTGGAGAAGCACGCCCAGTCGCTGCGGGCGGCGATATAGCGAAGGGCTGCGTTCAAATCTCGTTGAACAGCGAAGCAAGCTCCAGCCGGAAGCCCGGCAGCACGGCGTTCCCGTCCAGGGTGGCCTCGCGCGCGAGGATCACCACGCGGGTCGGCGACTCGTAGACGTAGACCAGCGCTTGTTCGACGTGGACAACCCACACCCGCTTCGCGCCGGCCTCGAAGTACTCGCGGATCTTCGCCATCAGCTCCTCGACCTGGTCGGTCGGGCTGACGATCTCGACCACAAGGTCGGGCACGACTTCCCAGGCGTTGGCAGCCCTGTCGGTCGGGCGGCCTTTGGGCCAGCGCTCGTACGACACGAACGCCACGTCGGGGCAGCGGTTGCGATCCACGGGAAGCGGCAGGTGGAACAGGCCCTCGACGATGGTTTCGCCCAGGTCGCCGGGGACCGCGTGCAGAATCATCCGGGATGCCAGGAAGTTGGCCAAGCGGAAAGCGGACACACCCATCGGCGTCGTCTCCACACGTTCGCCATCGACGATTTCATAGAGCGCTTCGTCGTCTTGCAGTGCAATGGCGTTCATCGGGACTCCTCCTGCGGGCAGTCTATCACATTCCCCTCGCGGCCAACAGGAGACGTGCCGCGACTTCCGAGAAATTGCCGCGAGGGCCGCCACTGTATTCGCCGCGATTTCGCTTGGCCCTTTCGCGCGATTGCGGTAGGCTGGGGGGACGCTGGAATCCCCCCTCCCTCGCCTTGCTGACATGCCATGAAACATCACGGTTTGCTGCTCGCTTTCCTCGTCGCGTCCACTTCATCGCTGTCGGCCCAGGAGCCGGCGGTCGACTACCTGCGCGACGTGAAGCCGATCTTCCAGAAGCACTGCGTCGGCTGCCACGGGCCGGCCAAGCAGAAGTCCGGGCTGCGGCTCGACACGGCCGCCCACATGCTGCAAGGGGGCAGCGAAGGCAGCGTGGTCGCCGTCGGCAAAAGCAAGGACAGCCGACTGCTCCACGTGCTGACCGGCGTCAAGGACGCTCCCGCGATGCCGCCGGAGGGGAAGGTGAAGCTGTCGGCCATCGAGGTCGCGGTGATCCGCAACTGGATCGACCAGGGGGCGAAGGCTCCCGCGAAAGAGGACGTGGTCGCGTCGTCGGCCAAGAGCGACCACTGGGCGTTCCAGTCGCCGAAGCGGTCGCCGCTGCCGGCCGTCACCAACGAGGCGTGGGTTCGCAGCCCGATCGACCGCTTCATCCTCGCCAAGCTCGACAAGGAGAAACTGGCGCCATCACGGGAAGCCGACCGTGTCACGCTGCTGCGCCGCGTGTCCCTCGACCTAACCGGGCTACCGCCGACGCTCGCCGAGATTGATGCGTTCCTCGCCGACCTTGAGCCGGGCGCCTACGAGCGCGTCGTCGATCGGCTGCTGGCGTCGCCCCACTACGGCGAACGCTGGGCGCGGCATTGGCTCGACCAGGCCCGCTACGCCGACTCCAACGGCTTCAACATCGACGCCCCGCGCACCATGTGGCCCTACCGCGACTGGGTCATCCACGCCCTCAACCGCGACCTCCCCTTCAACCAGTTCGCCGTCCAGCAGATCGCCGGCGACCTGCTCCCCAAAGCCACCCGCGACATGAAGATCGCCACCGGCTTCCACCGCAACACCCTCATCAACCAGGAGGGCGGCATCGACCTGGAGCAGTTCCGCGTCGAGTCGGTCGTCGACCGCGTCAACACCACCGGCGCCGTCTTCCTCGGCCTCACGCTCGGCTGCGCCCAGTGCCACGACCACAAGTACGACCCGGTTTCGCAGAAGGAGTTCTACCAGCTCTTCGCGTTCTTCAACCAGTGCGACGAGCCGACCCTGCAACTGCCCACCCCCGAACAAGCCAAGCAGCAGGCGACGTACAAGACGCAGCTCGCCCGCATCACCGCCGGGCTGAAGGGGCTGGACACCACCTCCGAGGCGAAGCAGGAGAAGTGGGAGGAGCAGCTGTCGAACGAGCACCGCCTGAAACTATCGGCCGCGATCAAGACCATCGTCGACAAGCCGGGCTACCAGCGGACGACGAAGGAGAAGCAGAAGCTGTCGCAGTTCCATCGCGACCTCGACCAGATTCCGCAGATCGTCGCCCACCTCGGCGATCCGCTGCTGACGGTCGCCGCCCCGTCGCTGCTCGCGGTCCACCTCCATCAAGCGACGCTGCGGGGCGTTCTCGAAAAGCAGCTGGCGGCGCTGAAGAAGCAGGAGCCGAAAATTCCGACGACGCTGGTGCTGCAGGAGCGCGTGTCACCTCGTGAAACGACGATCCACATCCGCGGCGACTTCACGCGGAAGGGGAAGAAAGTGCAGGCCGACACGCCGGCGGCGCTGCACGCGCTGCCGACCAAGGCGACGGCGCCGAACCGCCTCGACTTCGCCCAGTGGCTCGTCCACGCCGACAACCCGCTGACCGCCCGCGTGACGATGAACCGGCTCTGGCAGCAGTACTTCGGCCTTGGCCTGGTCGAGACCGACAACGACTTCGGCACCCAGGGCACTCCGCCGTCGCACCCTGAACTGCTCGACTGGCTGGCGACCGAGTTCATCGCCCAGAAGTGGAGCCTGAAGGCGATGCACAAAGCCATCGTCACCAGCGCGACCTACCGCCAGGACAGTAAAGCGCGCGCCGACCTGAACACGACCGACCCGCGCAACCGGCTGCTCGGCCGGCAGAATCGATTGCGGCTGGAAGCCGAGACGGTGCGCGACGTGGCGCTGGCGTCGAGCGGGCTGCTGAGCCGAGTGATTGGTGGGCCGAGCGTGTTCCCGCCGCAGCCCGACGGCGTGTTCGCGTTCACGCAGGTGCAGCGCGACTGGAAGCCCGACACCGGCGCCGACCGCTACCGCCGGGGGATGTACACGCACTTCTGGCGCTCGGCGCCGCACCCCGCGCTGATGGCGTTCGACGCCCCCGACTCGACGCAGTCGTGTACGCGCCGCAACCGCTCGAACACGCCGCTGCAAGCGCTGACGCTGCTGAACGACCGCGCCTTCGTCGAGTTCGCCCAGGCCTTGGCGGCGCGGGTGCTGAAGGAAGCCCCCGACAGCGACGCGGCCCGGCTGAAGCACGCCTTCCGCCTGTGCCTGGCCCGCGACCCCAGCGACCGCGAGACGCAGCGGCTGTCGGACCTGCTGAGCCAGCTCCAGCGCGACCTGGCCGCCGACCCGGAGGAGTCGAAGCGCCTCGCCGCGACCCCGCGCGAAGCCGCGTGGATGCTGGCGTGCCGCGTGCTGCTGAACCTCGACGAGTTCATCACGCGGGAGTGAGGCGAGGCGGGGATCACGCAAGATTGGGTGACGCATTTGTGGGCATTGAGTTGACAACCATTTCTCTAGCTCGTTTTGATTCCCGCAATTCGTCGAATAAGCCAGAGTTACGGGCTAAATATCCAGGCGAATAAAGGGTGGTGCATGCAAGGCCATTTATACATTCTGCTGAATGCTTCGATGCCTGGATTGCTGAAAATCGGCATGACAACGCGTACACCAGAAGATCGTGCACGCGAATTATCACAAGGAACGGGCGTGCCTTCCATGTTTGTTGTTGCCTACTCCGAAGAGGTGCCGGACTGCAATTCAGCAGAATTGATGGTTCATGCGAGGCTTAAATCCTACCGCATCCTCCAAGGACGGGAGTTCTTCAGATTGCCACTCCGCGACGCAATCCAGATGGTTGCCCAAGTTGCGAGTGAAATCCGGCAATCGATCCCAGAGGCGGCGAATTCGATTCCATTGGCAGAGCCTAAAACAGAGGAACACGTCAATACCCTGGTAACCAAATTGCGTCTAATTCCGAGTATTCCGCCCGGGCCAGATTTCCGACCCTTCCGTATTGGTGCCAAGGCCATCAAAATAGTCCTCCGAAAACATTTTGGAGCGATTCAGAATGCATATATTCGTCCCGCCATTCCAGAGCGGAAACTGCAAGGCGTCAGTGACACTTATGGAAAATTGCTTCAAAACGACGAATATGTTTTTCTCGTGTATGACGGTAGCTGGCTTGGTTCGGCAACGAGCGGCATTATTCTCACTGACCACGGCATTGGGTGGGCCGAGACCTATAACAGTCCAAACTATTGTGAGTATGTTGCGGTGAAGCCAGACGAAGTATGTGATGGCTGGACGGGGTTCTTCGTCCAAGGCGACAAGAAAGCAAGTGTCTATGCTAAAGACACCAAGCAAGTTGCCGCCGCTCTTCGCGATTCTCTCCGTGAAATTCGGCGAGAACTTTTGAAGAAATAGACATGCCGCTGCCCGCTCTCAAGTGGCATTCGCCCAGCAGTTCGCACCGGACGTCGCTCGGCGACACCGACATTTTTTGCACTCGAACCTTGACCCCTTCGATCAGGACGGACGCGTGGATGATGTGAGTCGCCATTGGGTCGTTGAGTCTGAGCATCGCTCCCTCCCAGGGCCAGCTGCTACTAAATGGCTGATCCGGCAAGAACTTCGAGCAGGAAGCGGAGGTCCCAGCCGCAGAGCTGGCGTTTCTGCGCGATGCTTTC
>JAYSSW010001109.1:0-11523 GCA_043720335.1 Planctomycetia bacterium | reverse complement strand
TCCTGCTTTTTCGCGTTAAAATGGGCAGAGTTGATTTTCCAGCCTCATCCCCGCCAATATTCACACACGTCGAGGTTGACTCATGCGCCTACGTACTTCCTCCCGCCGTCCCGCCTGGACTCTCATCGAGATCCTCGTCGTGCTGGCGATCATCGGCATCCTCGCCTCGCTGACCTTCGTCGGCTACTCGGCGGCCTACAAGACCGTCGAACGCATCGAGGCCGACGTGCAGGCGGCCATCCGCCCCGGCGACGCCGTCCATGCCCCGCGCCTCGCGAAAGCCGCCCTGGCGCCGCCACGCAAGACGCCCAAGGCGGTCGAGATCATCCCCAACCGCTACGTCGTGCTGCTGGCCAACTCCAAGAACCTCGTCAGCGACGCGCAGCAGCTGGCCGCCAAGCACAAGGGCGCCGTCCTCAGCATCCTCAACCTGGGCACCGTGCGCGGCTTCACGCTGAAGCTCGACGACCGCCTGGTCGCGGGCTTGAAGCAGGAACCGGGCGTGCAGGTGCTGCCCGACCAGAAGTTCCACGCCTCGGTGCAGTCGACGCCGACCGGCGTGAAACGGCTCTTCTCCGCCGCCAAGATCCCCGCCAACGGCATGATCTACAAGAAGCCCGTCTACAGCTCCGGCCAAAGCCCCACCATTGTCGTCGCCGTCATGGACACTGGCATCGACAGCACCCATCCCGATCTCAACGTCGTCTTCAGCAAAGGCTTCGGCAACCCCAACGGCGAGGACCAGGACGGACACGGCACCCACGTCGCCGGCACCATCGGCGCCCGCAACAACACGGTCGGCGTCGTCGGCGTCTACCCCGGCGCCCCCCTCTGGTCCCTCCGCGTCCTCGACGCCACCGGCGCCGGCTCCGCCCTCGACCTCCTCGACGCCCTTCAGTTCGTCCACGACAACGCCGCCTCCATCCGCGTCGCCAACCTCAGCCTCGGCTCCAGCTTCAACGCCGCCGTCAACGCCGCCGTCGACGCCTGCGCCAACAAGGGCGTTCTCATGGTCGTCGCCGCCGGCAACGACACCGGCAACGCCGACAACTACTCCCCCGCCAGCGCCTCCCAGGCCATCTGCGTCGCCGCCCTCGCCGACTCCGACGGCAAACCGGGCGGACTCGGCGCCTCCACCGCCGACGGCCCCGACGACACCTTCGCCGCCTTCAGCAACTACGGCGCCTCCGTCGACGTCATCGCCCCCGGCGTCGACATCAACTCCTGCGCCATCGGCGGCGGCTACGCGGTGTTGAGCGGCACCAGCATGGCCGCCCCCCACATCGCCGGCCTGTGCGCCCTCATGCTCGACCCCAGCACCCGCATCGGCACGCTCCGCCGCAACCTGCTCATCGGCCTGCACCCCCAGGGGACCGCCCAGACCCTCAACGCCCTCACCAACCTCAGCTCCGAAACCATCAAAGGCCCCGACAACCGCAAGGTCCCCCTGCCGAATCTGTTCGTGAACTGACGGGCGAGGGAAGCGGCAGCGGCGAATCGGGAATCGCGGCGGGGCCAGCATTTCGCCCACGATGAGGCAGCTAGGGTGCGCGAGAAGATCGAATGAACGGGCCGCCTCCGCATCTCGACTTCTGCTGGTGGAACCTTCACAACTTCGCCCATTTCGACAGGGCGAAGTTGTGCCACGAGCGCTGGCCTCGGTCTCAACGAGACTACGAAGCGAAGCGGGACCGAATCACTGAAGCGCTGGCAGAGGCGTTCGGCGCTTCTCCTCCTCACCTAATCGCCGTTTGCGAAACGACACGCGAGGCCGCGATGGATCTGGCGACGAGAATGCCAGGCGGCTATCAGGCCGTAGTCCCGCCTGAAGTGCCGCGCGGAGACGGATTCCACGTTGCGGTGCTCCACCGCTCGGCGGCGGGCTTCACGCCGGAACTACCGATCATTCCGAGCGACGAAGAGGACTTGCAGCGCGGGACACGCCCGATGGTTCCGGTTCACTTCCAGCTTCCAGGGCACCTGCTTCGATTCGTGGCGTGCCATTGGACGGCATTCGACAACTCCACCTCGGAGATCGCAAGGCAGAGGCTCGCGGACGTCCTGAAGCGCGACTGCCGTCGGTTCCTCGTGGCTGACATCCCGAAACCTGGGCAGACCCGCCATGTGGTCATCCTGGGCGATCTCAACGAGGAGCCACACGACGAGGTCCTGCGAACGCGGCTCATCGGCTGTCGCGACCGCGAATCGAGCCGTTCCCGGACGCGATGGCAGGACGAGGACGTGCAGCGGGTGAGGCTCTACAACGCGGCATGGAGGCTTCTCGGCGAACAAGTCCCTCATGGGCAGCCTGTCCAGCGTCTGGGCGCTGCGGGAACGCTGTACAATGACTCGAACGACGTCGACAAGAAAGGCTGGCGCACCTTCGACCATCTGCTGGTGTCGGGCAGCCTGCTTGGGACAGCGCCGCCCTTTCTGGACGAAACCGAAACCAGGATCGTGACGACCCCCGCCATGAGGGACGACGACGGCCTGCCCACGCCCTTCAAACCGGGAAGCCGCAGCGGGGTTTCCGACCATCTGCCGATCTCTGGACGAATCGTCCTCGGGAGGACCTAAGCGATGAGCACCACCCAAGTCGAGCTGGAAAGCATGCTGCGTGAAGCGGTTCACAAGGCCAAGGAAGCTGCGCCCCGCGCCGTCGACGACCTGGTCCGCTGCGCTTCCGAAGCGGCGGAAGCGGTGGCTGCGGTGACGCGTGATGCCGCAGTCCTGGAACTGGTCCCCGTCGAGCACGAGGATCGCGACCGCCCGACCTACCAGCTGCAGATTCGCAGGAACGGAAGCGACGCGCCGCCGTCCGACCTGGGCGTCTATCAGGTGGCTGCGGCTGGCTATCCGGTGCTGCGATGGTACTCCCGCGAGAAATGGGCGAGCAATCCGACGGCGCCCGCCCAGTTGTACAAGAATTCGAGCGAACTGGAGGGCAACTTCAAATGGATGTTGTCCCAACCGGAATCCAGGCTGGTGGTTCTCGTGGCGTTCTTCCAGCAGCAGCCAGCCGCGAATACCGGCCCCATCGCGGAATAGAATCCAGAACCTGCGAAAGATCGCGGCTCGATGTCGGCAGGGGGGGGGGTCGCTTGCGATCAGCCGGGGACCGCCCACGCCCTCACCAACCTCAGCTCCGAAACCATCAAAGGCCCCGACAACCGCAAGGTCCCCCTGCCGAATCTGTTCGTGAACTGACTGCGGGCCGGCTCCAACGACCTTTCGGCGACCGGGCGTCGCTGAGAACTGCAGAAGTGATCGGTTTCGCAGGCGCGATCGAATTACAGGTTCGGCGGCTGATACCTTGCGCGGGCTGAAATGAGACATGTGAGCCACGACTGGTAAGGAGTGGCTAACCCGAATCCCACGCCCGCAATCCGAATCTTCACGCGAGGCCAGCCACCCATTACCAGTCGTGGCTCTGAAATTAGGCTCATTCCTGCCCGCACAGGGTATCGTTTCGGATGTGCGTATGCCTTCAATGCGGGTCTTGATCTTTGGAGTCCGTTCACTGCAATCCGGTGGCTTTCGGGTCGAGAACGAACCCGCCGAAGCCAAGATTGCTCAGGATGTAATGCATCAGTTGAGCGAGAGGCTGGGCGTGGAATTTGTTCGCGAGGATTTTCCCGAACTTCGGAAATATGATATCGAGCCGTTCCGCATGTACGAGAACGGTGTGCCAAATGGACTAGTTGGCATGTATGTGGAACGGGATGGGAAACACTACTTTCCAAGGGAAGGCCAAGATTTTGTACTTCTGGAGAGCGATACTGTAGTAGTAAGTTCCCTGGCATGAGGGTCGCCGCCGAACCCGGCGCCGCAGCGGACCGGGGCGGCATGCAGCGGTGACGGTGTTGCTGGCGCTCTGTCCGGGTGATACGATGCTTGATGGGCCAAATCCGGGCAATTGAAGGAGACAGCAATGGACCCGCACACATTCACCGAAACGATCCGCACCTTCAAGCACCGGGCGCCATTCCGTCCGTTCACCGTCGTGACCGTCGGCGGGAACCGGCACGAGGTGGATCACCCCGACGCGCTGGCCGTAAAAGAAGGAGTGGCGCTTTTCCTGGCGCCGGGCGGCGTTCCGGTTATTTTCGATCATGAGGGCGTCAGTGAAGTCATCGGCGACCTGTCCGGCAACAAGGCGGAGGCGTGACCGGCCGATCCAGGCGCCTCAGCAGACCGGGGGCCGCATGCTCGCTTTCCTGGACTCATGGCTCACCGAACGGCTCCGATTGCTGAACTGGGTCGTTCGGCGGCAGGACGCAGGCCTCCTCGTCTCGCTTGCTTGCAAGGCAACCAAAACCATTGAGAATCGCGAACAGGCAATCCAACGCTCCACCTCGGAAGGGTGAGGTCATGGAGACGTGCGGTCAATGCCTTGACGGGATCCTTCGACCGTGTGATGGGCGGTTATCTGGGCGGGTTGATGGGAACGCCTCCCTGGCAATAGAAAGAATGGAGACTGCCATGAGCAAGCATGCATTCCAACTCGGCCAACGGGTCACCTTCAAATACGGCACGCGGGACGTTCAAGGCTTCGTCAAAGAAGATCGCGGCCCCATCGGCATGAAAGGTCGAGTCCTTTACCTGGTTGAGTTTCGTCCTGAATCCCAGTCCCCTTGCGTGTCCCATATCGAGCTGCCTGCGGACCGGCTCAAAAAAACGGAGAGCACCGTGTTGACCGAGTGACGCGGCTGGGCCTTTCGGTGGCGGAGGCCGAGCCGCGTGATGGTGAAAGTGCGGTGTGTTTCTCCTCCGGTTGCGCGATCGCGTGCTTCGTCGCGAGCGGCGGGTCACGCCAGCGCGGGGGTCGCCGAACCGGCCCGGCGCCGCTGCCAGGCGCACGCGGCCCACACCGCCAGCGGCACCACGGCCTGCAGCAGCATCATCTGCGGGTGGCGCGTCCACAGCAGGCCGATCGCGAACGAGTGGAACGGCGCCTGCTCCCCGTCCGAGGTGATGTTCGCCCAGAACAGGCTCGCCACCAGCGCCACCGCGACGCACGCCAGCAACGATCCCTTCCACCAGCTCCCCGCCCATCCGGGCAGCGTCCGGCAGCACACCCACGCCGCCAGCGCGAACGGCACGTAGCGGATCCCCAGCAGCAGCGCGGAGATCGACCACGGCACCTCGCGAAGTCCGCGGAAATCCATCCCCGGAAGACTGGACAACACGCCCATCACCCCGGCGATCACCAGCGCGTAGGCGACGAGCGAAAGACAGGTCGTGGCGAAGGAGCGCAGCAGCAGCGCGACTTTCGGGAAGCGAGGCGCCGCCGCGTCCTCGGCCAGCGGCAGCCGGGCGTAGCGCCACGCCGCGAGCGCCCACGCCGCCAGCGGCAGCAGGCTCACGGCCAGCGCGCTCGCTCCCGGCGACGCTTCTTCCTCAAGCATCATCGCCAGCGAAAGGCCCGCCAGCGAAGGCAGGCTGAGCAGCGACCAGCGGGAGCTGAGGCGCTGCCGCCATGCCAGCCCGCACATCGCCCAGAGCGCGGCGGCCTGCGCGGCCGCCATCGTCAGAACCAGCGCGGTCCTCCCATCGAGATGCTCGCCGAGCTGCGTGAGCGCCGGCGCGCCCAGCGCCTGCATGACCAGGGACGCCACCGCCTGCCCGATCATCATCAGCGTCATCGCGATCAGCGACACCAGCGGGATCGGCGCCAGCAGGAAGACGAGGGCGGCGACGACGGGTCGGCGGCCGAGGAAGGTCCGGCGCCGGTACTCGCCGCTCGCCTCGTCGGCGAGGTGGCGGGGGTTGCCCATGACGGCGTCCAGGCCGTCGAGGGGCGGTGCTTCGATGCTCATGTTCGCCTCTTTCCAATCGTCGAGATGGTCGAGCAGTTCGTCCAGGAACGGCTCGACGAACGAGGAAGGCAGACGCTGTTCCGTGAGCGCCTGCCGCAGCTGCTGCAGCCAGTTCGATTCAAGCGGGTTCGGGGTTTGCATGTCCGCCTCCTTGCAGGGCCTGCTGCACCGCCGCGACGATGCCTTGCCAGTTCGACAGCGTCTCGGCGAGCCGCTGGCGCCCCTGGGGGGTGATGCGGTAGACGACGCGGCTGCGCCCGGCCGACTGCTCGCGCTGGCTGGCGAGCTCCTGCTGCGCCTGCAAGCGGTGCAGCACCGGGTAGATGCAGCCCTCGCCGAACTCCAGCCGCTGGCCGGTCGCGTCCTTGATCGCCTGCACGAGCTGGTAGCCGTGCATGGGCGCCTGGGCGACGAGGTGCAGGACCAGAAGTTCGGGGACGCCGTTGAGGAAGTCGGGGTTGGTGCGTGTGTTTCTCATGGGCGGGCTTCTACCTCGAACCGCGAGGCATTGCAACCCCAGATGCCTCGCGGTTCGAGGTAATCGCTCAGGCTCGGACGGGATACGTCGGCAGGTAGAATAACGCCGCTCATTCCGTGCGGGCTGTCACTCCCAGCCTGGCAGCAGCGGCTGCACCATCCGCTCGCGCACGTCGCCGGGAGCGCGGACGCGGCGCGGGACACGCTTCGGCTTCAGACCGACCGCGAGGCTGGGGCCGGCGGCTTCCTGGCTCGTCGTGTGGATCTCGACGGCGTGGCAGGTTGCCGACAGCACCCCTTCGGCGGCGGCGCGGGCCAGGTCGGCGCGGTTGCACTGGCGGCTCAGATGCAGCTGCACCAGGTGCCGCACGCGGCCCGGCTCCGACCGCCGCAGCACCTCCGCGAACAGTTCCGCCCCCTGCTTGTTCGACAGGTGCCCGCGGTCGCCCAGCACACGGCGGATCAGGTGCGGCGAGCGGCCGCTGTTCACCTGCAGCAGCACGTCGTGGTTGAACTCGACGGCGAGCACGTCGACGTCGGCGAAGGCCTGGGCGAGCTGCGGAGTCCACGAGCCGAGGTCGGCGGCGTAGCCGAAGGCCCAGTCGCTGCCGAAGATGTTGGCCGGCCCCTCGACGCGGAAGCCGCACGTCGTCTCGCTGTCGTGGGCGATGGCGAAGGGGCGGAACGCGCCGAAGCCTTCGATGACGGTTGTTTCATCGACTTCGTAGCAGCGCAGCAGCCCTTCTCTTTCAAGGGCCGCGAAGGAACGGTTGTCGCGGCCCAGGACGCGGGCGTGGTCGGCGTGGCAGTAGAGCGGGATGCCGCGCTCTCGCAGGTGGGTGAGCATGGTCGGGTGCCAATGGTCGGTGTGCGTGTGCGACAGGAGGGCGGCACGGACCGTCTTCCACGAGGCGTTCAACGATTTGAGGCGCTGGGCGAAGAGGCGCGGGCTGAGGCCGAAGTCGAGGAGCAGGCCGCCGCCGTCGGCTTCGACGAGGCAGGCGTTGCCGGAGCTGCCGCTGGCCAGGAAATGCACATGGACCGTCATGGAACCCATCCGGGGGACATCGCTCACAATCCCTCCATCATTGGCGAAGCCGACGGTTTTGGCAAGGTGCGTTGCGGAGGCGCCCCTGGAGAACGTCGAACCCCTTCTCGAACGCCCGCTTCCAATTGACAGGCTTGGCGGTCCTGCGTAGAAGAGCGTGCCGTTCCCGATTCCGTCAAGCAGGCAAGGACGCCCGATGTCGCACGCGGACCCGATCCCTGAATCCGCCAGCGCCTATCGCTGGACCGCCGCGCTGCTCATCGTCGGCTCGGCGCTGCTGCGGGTTGTCTATCTCGCCCCGGACTGCCCGCTCGACCTCGCCCCGGACGAAGCGCACTACTGGGACTGGTCGCGCAACCTCGACTGGAGCTACTACAGTAAAGGCCCCCTCATCGCCTGGTTGATCCGCCTCAGCTGCGAGCTGTTCGGGCCGCTTTCCGTCAGCCTCACCGGCAACGAGATGCTCGCCGTCCGCATTCCCGCCGTGGTGTGCGGCGCGCTGCTGCTCGCAAGCCTGTACATTCTCACGGTGCAGACGCTGCGCAGCGAGAAGCTCGCGCTCGGCGTCGTGTGCATCGCGCTGACGCTGCCTCTCATCGCCGCCGGCTCGTCGCTGATGACCATCGACGCGCCGTTCACCTGCGCCTGGGGCTGGGCGCTGGTGTTCGGCTTCCACGCCGTCTTTCGCGGCTCGAAGTGGGCCTGGCCGGTGGCTGGTTTGTGCGTCCTGCTCGGCGTCCTCTCCAAGCACACGATGGTCCTGTGGGTGCCGTTCCTCGGCCTGTTCCTGCTGATGACTCCTTCGCTGCGGCATTTGCTGTGGCGGCCCGGCTTCTGGGTGCTGACGGGCATCGGTGCGCTCGGCGGCCTGCCGATCTTGATCTGGAACGCCTTCAACGGCTGGGTCACGCTCAAGCACACCGAAGGGCACGCCGGCCTGGGCGACAGCGGCGTCCATTGGCTCGGACCGCTCCGCTACCTCGGCATGCAGTTCGCCGTGCTGCTTGGCTTCTGGTTCGTCGCCTGGGCACGCGCCGTCTGGTCGCATCGCCCCACCAAGGACACGCGTCCGGAGATCGGCTACCTCTGGTGGATGTCGGCTCCGATCATCGTCTTTTTCGGCCTGTTCAGCCTGAAGAACGGCGGCGGCGAACCGAACTGGCCCATCGCCGGCTACCTGTCCGGCATGGTCCTCGTCGCCGGCTGGCTGGCGACGGAACTCCACCATCCCACCTTGTGGTACCGGCGGCTGTGCCAGGCCTCGACCGCCGCGTTCTGCGCGCTCGGCCTGCTGCTGACGCTGCTCGTCCATCACGGCTCGCTGCTGCAGCCGGTGCTCATGAGCATCCCCGGCATGCAGAAGGACGGCCAGCCGATCCCGATCCGCCGCATCGACCCGACCTGCCGCCTACGCGGCTGGCGCACCCTCGCCGCCGAAGTGGATCGCATGCGCGCGCAGCAGCGACAGCGCGGGGAAGAACCTGTCCTCGCGGGCAGCGGCTGGAGCATTCCCGGCGAGATCGGCTTCTACTGCGAAGGCCATCCGAAGGTCTACTCGCTCGGCTTCGCGCTGGGCGACCGGCACAGCCAGTACGACCTCTGGCGCCCGAACCCGCTCGCCGACTCAGAGTTGTTCCTCGGCAGGACCTTCCTCGTCGTGGGCGGACACCAGGAATCGCTGCGGCAGGCGTTCGACCGCGTCGAGCCGACGCAGTGGGTCCGCTACCACGAGAACGGCCTGGAGATCGCTTCCTGGCCCGTCACCGTCGCGCACGGCTACAAGGGGTTCGCCCGCCTGAAGAACGACCGCGGATACTGACCAACCGAACCGCGAGACGAACGATGATCGCAGCCCCCGAGGCCGAATCGGCGCCGAAGACGGCCTCGCTGGACCGCCGCCCGCGCAGCGGCCTGCGGGCCGGCGCCGCGCTGGCGCTGGGGGTGATGTTCGTCGCGGAAGCGCTGCGCGTCTTCGTCGGGCAGAACACGCACGTCGTCGTCGCGGGCCGCTGCCATCGTGGCGCCCAGCCTTTCGAGAGCTGCTTCGAGAGCGTCCTGCGCGACCGGAAGATCCGCACCGTCGTCAACCTGCGCGGCGACAACCCCGACCGCGCGTGGTACTGGCGCGAGAAGGCGTCGAGCGCGCGCGCGGGCGCCATCCACATCGACGCGGGCATGATGGGGACGGCGCCGACCGAAGCCGACGATTTCCGCTTCGTGGTGAAGTCGATCAACGAAGCCGAGGAGCCGATCTTCCTGCACTGCTACAGCGGCAGCGACCGCACCGGCCTGGCGTCGGCGATCTACCTGCTGCTGCGCACCGACACGCCGCTGTCGAAAGCGTGGGAGCAGCTGCACCTGCGCTACGGCCACCTGTCGTGGGGCCGGGCGCGGGTGATGAACGACCTCCTGTCGCAGTACGCCGGCTGGCTGCGCGAGCGGAGCCTGGAGCATCGCCGCGAGCATTTCCTGGCGTGGGCGAACACGGCCTACCGGCGCGCAGCCCAGGATTGAGGCGTCGGAGACGCCGCATGAGGATCGCCGACACGGGAAGGAAGCGGGCGAGCGTGTGATGGTTTCCCAAGCCCCAGGATGAGCGAAGCGATTCCTGGGGGTTCAAGAAACAGGCAGCAGGCAGCAAATACAAGCAGGAATTCCCTGCAAGCAAACCAAGACGAAAAATCGCATCTGTCTACCTGTTTTTTGCTGCCCGCTGCCCGCTGCCTGCTTATTGGCACCCCCACCAATCGCGTTGCTCATGGTGGGGCTTGGCACTTCTGACGATCTTTTCGCCAATCTCCCCATCCCGCCCGCAGCGCCCCGTGTCAGCGGGTAGCGAGAACGCCGACTTTTCCCTCCATGCCTTTCTCGCCGAATCGATGGGTTTTCTCTTCTAGTCCCGGTTTGACGAAGCCGATACTAGGCATGTCACCGTGAATGCAGCACTTGCACAGGACACGCGGGCTTCGCACCTTGAGCCGACCTCTTCGACCGGGCCTCCCTGCGCGGGGCTTCTGATCGTGATTTCTACGTTGGACCGATGGAACACCAGCGGGAGAGGACGAACCGTCCCGACCCGGCGGTCGACCGGCATTGCTCGACGCGCCGGTTCGTTTATTGAGGCAAAGGTGCAGCATGCGTAAAGGATTGTTGTGTGCCTTGCTGTTCCTGGCAGGAAGGCAAGCGGCCGAGGCGCAGCAGGGGTACGGCTACCCGCCGAACCCAGGGTACGCGCCGCAGGCCATGCCAGGATACCCGCCCGGAATGGGGATGCCCGGCTACCCGCAGGGAATGCCGATGCAGGGCTATCCGCAACCCGGCGCGATGCAAGGCTACCCGCAGCGCCCGCCCATGCAGGGCTACCCGCAAGGGATGCCGATGCAGGGCTACCCGCAAGGGATGCCGATGATGGCGCGTCCGGTGGCGATGCCAATGCAGCCGAACGGCATGCCGTTCCATCCGGCCGCGATGCAGCGTCCGCTGCAGCCGCTCCAGCAGCAGCCCTTGCAGGCTCCCCCTGCGGGCGGCAACGAGCCGATCGGCCCCCCGGCCGTCAAGAAGGACATCCCGGCGGAGCCGACGATCGAGACGATCGTTCCGGCACTGCCCGATTCGCTGCCTGGCACGGTCTACCCCAGCGAGCCTTACGTCGACATCGTCGGCGGCAAGGACACGCGCCGCGAAGTGTCGGGGCTGGTCCGCTACCAGCGTCCGCACCACGAGCACTCCTGGGGGTCGGCCGACTACATGCTGTCGTGGATCCGCCGCGACCCCAACAGCATCCCGCTGGTGACCACCGGCAGTGCCGCCGACGCCGCCCCCGGCGCCCTCGGCCAGCCCAACACCACCGTCCTGTTCGGCACCAACAACGTCGACTTCGGCACCTTCCAGGGCGCCAAGTCCGAGATCGGCTACTGGCTCGACTACGAGAACCGCTTCTCCGTCGAGATCGGCGGCTTCTACCAGTTCCAGAACACGGTGACGTACGGCCTCGCCTCCAACGCCGGGGGCTTCCCGCCCATCACCCGCCCCGTCGTCAACACCCAGTCGGGCAGCGAGGTCGCCTTCCTCACCGCCCTCCCCAATGTCGCTGCCGGCTCGCTCACCAGCACCTCGACCTCGCAGCTCTTCGGCGGCGAGATCAACGCCCGCTGCCACCTGTACTGCCACAGCCACCTG
>JAYSSW010001108.1:0-2550 GCA_043720335.1 Planctomycetia bacterium | reverse complement strand
GTTTTTCGATCTTCTCGTGGGCCTTGTCGATCTCCTTGTCGGCGAGGGTGCGGTCGGCCTGGTAGCTCAGCGCGTAGGCCAGGCTCTTCGTGCCGGCGGGGATGCTGTCGCCTCGGTAGAGGTCGAAGAGGCGAACGCCGGCCAGCAGGTCGCCGCCGGCGGCGCGGATCTCGGCCTCGACCTGTTGAGCGCTGGTCGCCTCCGGCACCACCACCGCCACGTCGCGCAGCGCGGCCGGGAAACGCGGCACCGGCGTGTAGCTGAAGCGCGGCGGCAGCGCGGCCTGCAGCGCTTCCACGTCGAACTCGCCCGCCAGCACCGTGCGACCCTCCAGCCCGAAGCTGGCGGCGAGACGCGGGTGCAGCACGCCGAACACGCCGAGCGCCTTGCCGGCGACGACGAGCGACGCCGACATGCCGGGGTGCAGGTGCGGGACTTGCGCGGGCTGGTACTTCACGTCGGTTAGGTGCAGGTCGCCGGCCAGCGCTTCGACGATCCCCTTGATGTCGTAGAAGTCGAGCGGCGTTTCGCTTTTGGCGTCGCGCCAGAAATCATGCGTGCGCGTCCCGGTCAGCGCGAGCGCCAGCCGGCGCGGCTCCTCGGGCAGCGTCTCGCCGACGCGGGGCAGGTAGACGAAGCCGACCTCGAACAGCCGCACGTCGCTGGTGTGCTTCAGGTTTTCGCGCAGATTCTCCAGCACGCTCGCCAGCACGCTCTGCCGCATCACCGAGCGCTCGGGGCTGACGGCGTTCTTCAGGGCGACGTAGCTCGGCGTGCCACCGAGGAGTTGGGCTTCCTTCTCCGGCATCGTCAGGGCGTAGTTCTTCACCTCGTTCAGCCCGCAGTTGGCGAGCAGGTCGCGCAGCTTCTCCTCGAACTCGATTGGCACGTTCGCCTGCTGGCGCGGCAGGCGGTCGGCGAGCAGCGTCTCCGGCAAGCGGTCGTAGCCGTGCACGCGGACCAGGTCTTCGATCAGGTCGGAGGCGCCGACCTGGATGTCGAGGCGGTGCGTCGGCGACGTGACGGTGAGCGTGTCGCCCGATGCCTTCACCTCGAATTCGAGCGTTTCGAGGATGCGGACGGCGTCGGCGGTCGGGAACTTCATGCCGAGCAGCTTCTCGACCTGGGCCATCTTCAGCTCGATGACCTGCGGCGGCAGCGGCGCGGGGTAGCAGTCGACCAGCCCCTGGCACAGCGTCCCCGCCGCGTGCAGCCGCATCAGCTCGGCCGCGCGCTCGACGGCGGGCAGCACCGTCTCCGGGTGGATGCCGCGGCTGAAGCGCCGGCTCGCCTCGCTCGGCAGGCCGAAGTGCCGGAACGTCTTGCGGATGCTCACGAAGTCGAAGCTCGCCGACTCCAGCAGGATGTTCCTCGTCGCGGCGGTCACTTCGGTTTCCAAGCCCCCCATCACGCCGGCCAGCGCGATCGGGCCTTGCTCGTCGGCGATGACGAGATGGTCAGTAGTCAATTCGCGCTTCTGCTTGTCCAGCGTGACGAGCGTTTCGCCCGGCTTGGCGGAGCGGACGGTGATGGTCGGCGCCTTGCCGCCGGCGCGCCGCACCAGCACGTCATGGTCGAAGGCGTGCAGCGGCTGGCCCCATTCGAGCATCACGTAGTTGGTGATGTCGACGATGTTGCTGATCGGGCGCATGCCGGCATACAGCAGGCGGCGCTGCATCCAGCCGGGCGACGGGCCGATCCGCACGTTCTGGATCAAAGCCGCTGCGTAGCGGGCCGACAGCTGCGGATTCTCGATGCGTACGACGAGCTTTCCCGCGATCGGCTCGCCGGTCGCCAGCATGCCGCGTGGCGGGTAGGTCAGCTGCTGGCCGGTCAATGCGGCGACTTCGCGTGCCACGCCGAGCATCGACAGGCAGCGGGCCATGTTGGGCAGCACGTCGATCTCGACGACGATGTCGCCCATGAAGTCGGCGAGTGGCATGCCGACCGGCGCGTCGTCCTCCAGGTAGACGATCCCTTCGTGGTCCTGCTTGTTCTCCGACACGCCGAGTTCGAGGAGCGAGCAGACCATCGAATCGGACGGGATGCCGCGAATCTTGGTCGGCTTCAGCTCGGCGAACTTGCGTTCCTCGGAGTGCCCGTCGAGGAGGACGGAGCCGGTGAGGCCGAGGACGACCTTCCTGCCGTGGTCGCCGACGTTGACGTTGGGGGCGCCGGTGACGAGTTGCTTGGTCAGCCCTTCGCCCCAGGTGACGGTGGGGAGCTTGAGGCGGTCGGCGTCGGGGTGCTTGGCGACGCTGACGATCTCGGCGACGACGACCTTGTCACGATCCCAGACGGGTCCCCGTTCGTCAGGCTTGATTCGGACGCCGTCGGGGATCGGCAGTCCGAGAACACGCGTGGAGGCGACCTCCAGCCCGGCGAACGTGAGCCGTTCGATGAGCTTGGCGGGGTCGAGGGTGACGGGGACGTATTCGGCGAGCCAGCGGAGGGGGATTTTCATGTTGATTCGTGCGTGTCGAAGACCCCCAGGAATCGCTTCGCTCATCCTGGGGCTTGGGGGGGACATTTCTTGCAAGCCCCAGGATG
>JAYSSW010001107.1:0-5434 GCA_043720335.1 Planctomycetia bacterium | reverse complement strand
AACAACGGCGAGGACGCCCGCGACGTGGTGCAGGAAGCCTTCCTGCACGCCTACCAGTCGCTCCATTCCTTCAAGGGGGACTCGCTGTTCTTCACCTGGCTGTACCGCATCGCCATCAACACGGCCATCAGCATGAAGCGCAAGCAGCGCCATGTGCTGCGCATCCAGCCGGCGGTCGAGGGATCCAGTTCGCTGGAGCCGCTCGACCCGTCCGAATCGAATCGGCCCGGCCACGCGATGGAGATGGCCGAGGACGAGCGCCGGGTGCACGAAGCACTGGCGAAGCTGTCGCCGGAACATCGTGCGGTGCTGGTGATGAAGGACATGGAGGAGATGAAGTACGAGGACATGGCAGAGGTTCTCGAAGTGCCGATCGGCACGATCCGCAGCCGCCTGCACCGCGCCCGCACCGAGCTGCGCGAGATCCTGATCCACGAAGAAAGCCAAGCCGAGCCACGACCGCACTGACCGCCGCCCACCTGCATTCATCGAGTTTATTCCCATGTTGACGCATCAAGAAAAAGAGCTGTTGACCGCCTTCGTCGATGGCGAGCTGACGCAGCGGCAGCGCAAGGACGCTGCCAGCCTGCTACACGGCTCGAACGAAGCGCGCGAGTTTCTGCGTCAGCTCCAGGAGAACGCGCACAAGCTCAAGAGCCTGCCGCGCCGCAAGGTCGAGCCGAGCCTGAAGAACGACGTGCTGGCAGCCATCGAGCAGGCGAAGCAGAGATCGAAGTCGCAGCCCGCGTCGCGTCCGATGCCGGCCCGCCGCCGCTGGAAGCCGTACCTGGCCGCGTCGCTCGCAGCATCCTTGTTGATCGCAACCGTCGGCGCCCTCTACTACCAATCGATGATCGACGACGCCAACCGCACGCCGAACGATCCGGGTTTGCTGGTTGACAACAACCCGCAGCCGAAGAAAACGCCCGACAAGACGCCAGAAACGCCGCCGCGCCGCACGCCAAACCCGCTGATCGCGCAGGTGATCGACGGCACGTTCTCGCAGTTCGGGGCGCCGATCCCGCCGGAGCGCGTCTTCTCGGCCAACTTCACCGAGTTCCGCAAAGAAGGCACGACGACCGCGAACCTGACCTACGAGCTGAACAAGGAAAAAGCGGGCGTGCATCTCGACGTGAAGGTGAAGAACAACGCCGTCGCGATGGAGCGCATCAAGAGCGCCCTGCACGACCGTGGCATCCAGCTGATGATCGACCCCGAGTCCGACAAGGCGATCAAGAAGTCGTCGCAGGCGAAGCTGGAATACTGGGTCTACGCCGAGAACCTGACGACCGACGAAGTGACCAAGATGCTCAAGGAACTCAGCTTCGACGACAACCGCTTGCAGAAGAATTCCGCGACGCCGTTCGAGAAAGTGGTCCTGAACCCGCTGACGAAGGGGGACAAGGCGACCGTCTCCGCGATGCTCGGCGTCGAGCCTGCCAAGATGGAGAACCCCGGCCCGAAGATGAACGACCCGACGGCGCCGCCGAAGCGCTGGGAGCGCGCCGCCGCCGTGCTGCCGCAGTCGACCGCCCCGTCGGCGTCGCAGGAGATGCGCACGTTCGTCGAGCAGCGCCGCTCGCTGCCAGGCACGGCGCCGGTGCTGATCCGCATCCACCAGGATTGATCGCAGTCATAGAGCCCCCGGCTTGCCGGGGGGGAAGCGAAATCCCACGCCAACAAGATGAATCCCGCTCCGTTCGCCCGTCTTGGCGAATGATCGGGATTCTTCCATTGGCGCGGGATGGGAAAACAAAAACAGCCTTCGCGGCGTGTGCCGGGAAGGCTGGGAGTTATTCAAGAGTCGAACTGAGGGCTAGTAGCGCTTGCCGCCACCGCCGCCCCCGAAGCCGCCGCCACCTGGGCGACCGCCGCGACCGCCGCTGCCGCCGCCACCACCACCACCCCCGTAGCCGCCGCCGCCGCCACCGGAGCGACCGCCGCGGTCTTCCTTGGGACGAGCCTCATTGACCGTCAGCTTGCGGCCGGAGATTTCCTGGTTGTTCAGGGCGTTGATGGCCGCCTGAGCTTCCTGGTTGTTGCTCATTTCGATGAAACCGAAGCCCTTGGAGCGACCGGTGTCGCGATCCATGATGATCTGGGCTGACTGGACCGCGCCGTGCTGCTCGAACAGCGTCTGCAGGTCTGCGTCCGTCATGCTGAAAGAAAGGTTGCCAACGTACAGCTTCATAGCCTCACCGGGCCTCCAACGGGGACCAATCATGCAACCAAGCCTTTGCCCACCGTGGGAAGATCCGTTGCATGAAAATGATTGTGACCTGGGACGAAGGGAAGGGCAAAGGGACGAAAACAACAGGTTATCGCGGCCACTTCTGCACCAGCTAGGCCCAAGAGAATGAGATTGTATCAATCCCCGTCCCGAAATCAAGTCCAGAATCAGAATTCGCAAAATCGGAAAACGGGATATTTGGCTTGCAGGCTTTTTCAAGGCAGACTAGGATACTGAGGTTGACATTCTGTCCATTCCTGCTGGGGGGCTTACCATGATCGATCTGCTCGGCAAGTCGCAGAGCTTCTGCGACGGTCTCAACCGACGCAACTTCCTGAAGATCGGCGCGTTCGGCGCCGGCCTTTCCCTCGCGGACATGCTCCGCGCCAAGGCCCAGGCCAACCCGGCCGCACCGTCGCCGTCGTCCAACAAAGCCGCCATCATGATCTATCTGCCCGGCGGGCCGTCCCACATGGACATGTGGGATCTCAAGCCCGAAGCGCCGATGGAGTACCGCGGCGAGTTCCGCCCGATCCAGACCAACGTCCCCGGCGTGCAGATCAGCGAGCATTTCACGCGCCAGGCACGCATGTTCGACAAGCTGTCGGTCGTCCGTTCCCTCGTCTCCGTCGACGAGCACTCCGACTCGCTCGTCATGACCGGCTACAGCGAGAACACCAACCGCATCTCGCACCACCCGTCGTTCGGCTCCGTCGTCTCGCGCACGCGCGGCAGCAACCAGGCCGACATCCCGCCCTTCGTCAGCCTGCGCGGCATGAGCATCGGCAACGAGCCGGGCTTCCTCGGCGTCGCCCACCGCGCCTTCACGCCCGACGGCCCCGGACTCGCCAACCTCGGCATGGCGGGCGGCGTCACCGCCGACAGCAGCCGCGACCGCCGCAGCCTGCTCACCTCGCTCGACAACGTCCGTCGCGACATCGACGCCTCCGGCACGATGCGCGGCATGGACTCGTTCACCCAGCGCGCCTTCGACATGGTCTCGTCCGGCGCCGTCCGCCGCGCCCTCGACCTGACCCGCGAAGACCCCCGCACCCGCGACCGCTATCGTGGCGTCGAGCAGTTCCTCACCGCCCGCCGCCTCGTCGAAGCGGGCGTCGGCTGCGTCACTCTCTCGTACGGCGGCTGGGACACCCACGAGCGCAATTTCGACACGCTGCGCACCCAGCTGCCCAATCTCGACCGCGGCATCGCCAGCCTCATCGAAGACCTGCACGAGCGTGGCATGCAGGAAGACGTCGTGACGGTGTGCTGGGGCGAGTTCGGCCGCACCCCGCGTGTCAACGCCACCGCGGGCCGCGACCACTGGTCGCCGGTCATGTCCGCGATGGTCGCCGGCGGCGGCCTCCGCATGGGCCAGACGATCGGCGCCTCCAGCAGCCGCGGCGAGTACCCGCGCGACCGCCGCTACACGGCCTCGCAGCTGCTCGGCACCATCTACCGCACGATGGGCATCGACCCGTCGGCCACGTTCCCGAACAACACGGGCCGCCCGATGTACATCCTCGAAGACCGCGACCCGGTCGTCGAACTCGTGTAAGCGACACGACGAAGGAAACGAAAAAGCCCGGCTTCGTCGAAGCCGGGCTTTTTTCGTTGCGCGAGGAGAGCAAGCGCGAAGTTTAGCCGCGACGCGCAGCGGAGCGCGGAACCCGCGCGACGACTTTGGATCGCTTCCTCGCGTGGCGACGCCGCGCCACGCGACGCCACGCAATGGAACCGCCGCGCGGCGCCCGCGCTCCGCTGCGCGTCGCGGCTAAACTTCGCGCCTCGTTCCCGACTCCGCCGGGGAACGAGGAGGCTTGCTTTCACCCCCCCAGCGCGTCGTTTTTCGGCAAGCGGGGCGGCGGGTTGGCGTCGTCGGGGGGGCCGCTCCATTCGACGCGAGCGAGGGCGAAGCCGAGGACGAACGCCAGCACCACGGAGCCGGCCAGCAGCGACCAGTGGATCCAGCTCAGGCCGGCGGGCTGCCTCGGCGGGAACGGGTCGAGGCCGCGCGCCCAGCGCGGCCCGGGCATGACGAGGTCGAACTGCCTCACCGCCGTCGCGACCTGGCTGACCTGCTTGCGGGCGGCGGCGTTGTCGGGATCGACCTCCAGCACCTCCAGGTACGCCCAGACCGCCTGGCCCAGCTCGCCCGCTTTCGTCAGGTTCTCCGCCCGCTGAAGGCCTCCTTGCAGCTGGCCGACGTAATCGAACAGCAAGTCGAGGTCGGCCTGGCACGAGGGGCAGCGCCGCGTGATCTCCCGCAGCTGCTTGCTGCACTGCGGGCACTTCGGCATCGGCGGGTTTTCCGCAGGCAGCGTGGTCGGGTTCATCGCGGACCGGTCTCCTGAGAAGGCGAGCATGACGTTGTCCCACGTCGCAAGACAACCTCTCACGGAAAGCCCAGGGCTGCTGCCCTGGGGATTTGCATACCCAGGGACGGCCGTCCCTGGGCTTTCATCCCTTCCATCGTGTTTACAGCAGGTACGCGTAGTTCAGCAACCTGTCGTTCAATGCGGAGCTGCAGTCCTCCATCAGCTTCCTGTCGCCGGAGGTCATCGCTTCGCGAACCTTGCGGCATAGGTCCTCCAGCTCGCGCTTGTCGGCGGGATCCTCGATCTTCGGGATCACGTCCTGCTCGGTCTTCTTGAGGATGTCCAGCGCGTCGCGGTATTCCGGCGTGCTCTCCACGTCGTCGCTGCGCTTGATGAGGTCCTCGTTGATGCGCTTCATCTTCATGATCTGGCCCGCGTCCATCTGGTCGGCGCCGGCCTGCTGGATCGCGAAGCGCTTCCTCTGCGTCTTGTGCAGGTCGTTGATCTGAACCGTGAGGATGCCGTCGTCGCCGTACTCGAACGTCACCTCCAGGGCGGCGTCCTTCTGCGTGCGCGGCGGGACGAACTCCCAGGGGATCTCGGCCAGCTTCACGTTCTCGACGTTGTTCGGGTCGTCGTACACGTCGCCTTCGTAGACGCTGATGATGACGCGCTCGGCCGGGTCGGCGACCGGGTGGTAGATCTTCGTGAACGAGCACGGGATGTCGACGCCCCGCTTCACGATCGGGTCGAGGTAGACCTGCCGTTTCTCGTTGATCGGGTTGGCGCAGAGGGAGTGTTCGAGCTTGACACTGTAGGCGTGGTTGTCGAGGCCGGGCGCCCCCTGGAGGATCGCCGCCACGATGGCCGCCCCCTGGGCGACGCA
>JAYSSW010001106.1:0-5440 GCA_043720335.1 Planctomycetia bacterium | reverse complement strand
TTCGCTCGGCGCTCAGGCTCGGATGAGGCGAAACCTTCCGCCACTTGATCGCAGTGCTTTCATTGCGTGATTTGAACCGCCGGAATCGGTTCGCCGTTGTCGTCGGTCGCGGACACGCGCGGGCCGAAGCGGTCGCCCTGGTCCTGGAAGCGGATGACGAAGCAGAACGCGCAGCCCGCGCACCGCACCTTGCGGCAGACGGGGTGGCAATGCTCCAGGTCGTCCCACCGTTCCTCGAAAGGGGAGCAGTCGTTGCCGTCCTTGACCTCGTCGTAGCCTACCGGCCTGGCACATTTCGGGCACGGCAGCTCCGCCATCTCGCGAAAAAGCCGCCGCTCCGCGAACCGGCCCGCCAGCACGCTGACACAGGCGTACATGGCGACGATCAGGACCGCGATCGGGGCAGCGACGAGGAAGTTCATGGCGAGACCCGCATTGCATTTCCACGAACTGCAATCGTGTTGTTGACGATCCCGACCTGCGAGACTTCCAAGCACGACGACAATGCAAGGATCGCTGCCGCAGCCGTCGCTTCAAGCGTCGAATCCTCGGCCGCGAGAGCAAGCCACGTCGCTTCATCGCAGGCAGCCGCGACGCCAGAATTTCCTGTTCGCCCCCGACAGCCGCCACCTCGCCGTGGCGCTCAGCACCGGCGTGGTTTTGCTGCTGCGACTGGAGGACGCGAAGAAGTGAGGAAGTGAGGGCCCGTTTAGCCGCGACGCGAAGCGGAGCGTGGGAACCGCGCGACGGTTCCGATGTGCGTCGTCGCGTGACGCCCAAGTGCCACGCGACGTCGTGACCCAACATCCCCGCGTGGTTCCCGCGCTCCGCTGCGCGTCTCGGCTAAACGGTGGCGGCTTCTTCAATGACCATCAGGCGGACGCCCCGCATTCGCGAGCCATCCGCCTGATGTTGATCGCACTCTTCGTCCGACTCACTCCTCCGTGTCGGCGAACGACTCCAGGCGGTGGCAGCGGCCGGGCTGGCGCAGCTTGCCGAGGCCGCGCGCCTCGATCTGGCGGATCCGCTCGCGGGTGATGCCGTAGCACCGGGCGACTTCGTCAAGCGTGCGCGGGTGGCCGTCCTTCAGGCCGTAGCGCAGTTCGATCACCTCGCGCTCGCGCGGGGGCAGCGAACGCAGCACCTCGGCGACACGTTCCTGCAGCAGGTGGTAGTCGGCGTTGTCGCCGGGGCTGCCCTCGCTGCGGTCGTCGATGAAGTCGCTCAGGTCGCGGTCGGAATCGTCCCCCATCGGCTCGTGCAGGCTGACCGGCTGCTTGGCGACCGCCCTCAGCGCACGCGCCTCGGCGACGTTGGTCCCCAGCACGTTGGCGAGATCCTCGATGCTCGGTTCGCGTCCGGTGCTGGCCAGCCATTCGCAGCGGACCCGTTCCAGGGCCGCGAGCATGCTGACCTGGTGGCACGGGACGCGGACGGTGCGGGCGCCGTCGGCGAGGGCGCGTTGGATGCCCTGTCGGATCCACCAGGTGGCGTAGGTGCCGAACTTGAAGCCGAGCCGGTGCTCGAACTTGTCGACGGCGCGCATCAGGCCTCGGTTGCCTTCCTGGATGAGATCGGCGAAGGTGAGGCCGCGTCCGCGGTACTTCTTGGCGATCGACACGACGAGGCGGAGGTTGCCCTCGGCGAGCCGCTGCCGGGCCGACTGGTAGAGCCGTTGGCGATGGCGGATGACCTGCACCAAGGCGCTGATTTCGCCCGGCGTGGTCTTCAGGTCGTGGGTGCGGTCGCGCAGGGCCTTCACGTCGCGGTTGCGCTGCTCGCGGCGGGCGGCGCTGCGGCCGGGGTCGTTCGAGCGCTGTTCCAGGTCGGCCAGCTCCATCGAGATGGAATCGACCTGCTCGACGATGGAGTCGAGCCATTCGGTGCGGGGCGACAGCTCCTCGACAAGCCGGATCGCCTTGCGCATCTGCCGCTGCCGCTGCTTGCGGACACGGATCAGGCCGGAGATGGTGCGGGTGCGCTGGTGGATCGCGAAATCCTTGCCGGCCGTGTTGAGCAGCTTCCGCAGGGTGCGGAGGTTGTGGGGCAGGCGGGCGAGGATCACGTCGCGGGTCAGCTTCTTGCTCTGCTGGGTGTCGATGTGCGGGTCGATCGGGGACTTCTGGGCGTGGATGCGCTCGAAGACCTCGACGACCTTCTCCAGCGACCACCAGCACGACAGGACGGCGTGGCGGTAGCGGACGCGCGAATTCTCCAGTTCGGTGGCGAGCTGCAGTTCCTTCTGGCGGTTCAGCAGCGGGATCGCCCCCATCTGCTTGAGGTAGAGGCCGAGCGCGTCGTCGACGCCTCCCCCGCCGCCGCCGCCCCGGGACGATTCGGCTTCCTCATGGTGGTCGTGCGACGGGTTCGGTTCGCTATCGTAATGGGCGTGCTCAACGTGCAATGGGCGAATCATGGCGTCACCTTCCTGTCCGGCGTGTGCCTGTTCCGAGAGAAGGAGCGAAGCGAGATTGCGGGGCGGGCCGTGCCTATCATCGGCGCTTCCTGCGGGGGGGCATTACCCAAGCGTGCTGGTCCCAGGCTTCCGAAGGGGAATGGAGCCTGGGATTCGGGCGATGAAACGGGTTCCGAAGCGTGAGGGGGGAAGGTTGTGCAGCGGATGAACCGGACATCCCATTATAGCTAACTTTGGCCCGCCTCTGCATCTCAAATCGGAACAAAACTTCAGTCAATCCCCTTCAAGGACGCGGCACAACCCGGTCGAGTTCGTGAAAATCGCTGAAATCGTCCCGATTCTCCCCCTTACTGCCCTGAAAACCCTGTTGACGGCCCCTCAAAACCCCATTTCAGGGTAGAATGTCGAGAGGGGCTTGGCGAAATCTGGGGCGGCATGGCAGCATAGGACGCCATGTCCCCCGACGCATCGCCGAAGTTCGGCTTGTCAGCTGACGTTTCGATGATTAGTTTGACTTCCGCGGCATCATGCCGCGCGGGGAACATCGACATGGATGGTCGAATCGCAAGCTGCAAGGAGAAGAGCAAATGGGGCGTCCCTCCTATTCCACGACCCTGCCCAGCGAGATGCGTGCGCTCTCGACGGCACGCACCTTCATCGAGAGCGCGTGCCAGAACTGCCGCCTCGACCCTTCGCTGCTGCGAAGCCTGGTCCTGGTGACCGGGGAAGCCGTCACCAACATCGTCCGCCACGCCCACCGGCACAACGCGAGCGCACGTTTCCAGATCGAGATGGAAGTCGGCGACGACGCGGTGGTGCTGAGCTTCCACGACGAGGGCGAGCCGTTCGACATCGGCCAGGTGCCCTGCATGAAGCCGAACGAGATGCGCTTGGGCGGCCGAGGCGTCTTCCTGATGCGCAAGTTGATGGACGAGCTGTCGACCTGCCCGCGCGGCCACGGCCAGCCAGGCAACACGCTGCGCATGGTGAAACGCCGCGCGGCGGTGGCGGCGCTGGTGCGCGGGTAGACCTCCCAGAGCGAGGGTCGTCGCTTCACAGCAACTCGACAAATTCCTCGACCGTCATTCCCGCCGCGTCGATCTGCGACTTGAGCAGGCCTGCGCCCATCGTCTTGCCGGCGTGCAGCGGAATCGAAAGCACCAGGGGATGCCCCGCCTTCTTCAGGATGGCGTGGCTTCCTTTCATTCGCACCATGGCGAATCCGGCTTTCTCGAAGGCCCGCTTCGCCACAGCTCCTGTGATTCGGGGCAGTTTAGGCATGCAGGGTGATCCACCTCTCCTGTGCCTCCGCCGGAATTTCAAGCGAGGAGGAATTTCGCCAAGGAATAGCTTCGTGGTCAGCCTCAAACGATTCCAGCGCCCCTGCGATGGCTTCCTTCGCGTTTTCGACCGCTTCGTCTGCGGAGTCGCCGCAACTGCCGACGCCAGGGAGGTTGAGAACGACCGCCGAAAAGACCCCCTCCTCGTCCTGGCTGACCAGCAGATGGAATCGCCGCTCCTGACGGCCCTCGCCCGCTGAAACGGCGAAGCCAGGGGCGATTGGGTCGTTGGGCAGCGTGTTTTTCACCTGCATCACCGCGGCTCCTTGTTGTGTGAAGATCGGCGGGGCGACCGCTTTTCAAATCGCGTTCCGAGTTCGCCCACTCTCCTTCCCAATTCTACCTCAAACCACCCATCGAACACAAACTCGGTTGGCGAATTCGCGCCAGCGGGATTCCCCTGCACGCGATGCGCGTTGCGCGCAACGTGCGCTGCGGCGCGGCGCGGCGGACAAAGCCCGAAGCCGAAGCAGGAATTGCCTAAACGTCTTCTTTTACCAGGACGATAAACGAAGGGTCCGCTCGGCAACGCAGTCAGGTCGGCTGTGCATCCACGCGGGAAACCCAGGAGACGCAACGTTCCGCCGCCCACAAGCATGGCCAAGCGACGGAAACAGTTGCCTCTCGCAGACCCCTGACCTTATGATGAACCTGAGGCACTTGTGGAACGCCTGGAATCGAAAGCAAGGCCCCAGGGGAGCAGGAGCGATGCACCAACACAGCCTCGATGAGCTGTCTGGACCCGTCCGCGGGTCCAGCGCCTGGTGGCGCGGCATGGGGGCCCAGCCAGAAGTCTCGGATGAAGGAACCAAGTCACCCAACCAGAGGAAGCAACGCCCCGCACGCGAGCCGGGCATCCGCGTCGAACTCGTCAACCGGGTCCGGGCGGAAATCGCGGCGGGAACCTACGACACGCCGCAGCGATGGGAAGCCGCACTCGATCGGCTGCTGGATCGCCTCGAAGGCGACGCTTGAAAACAACTTCCCCGCAGGAATCGGCCGGTTCCTGCGGGGTTTCTCGCTTTTCCGGGGCGTTTCGCCACGATCCGCTTACAATGAGAACGGGAACCACTTCTTCCCCAGCTCCGATGGACGAGAACCCGAACCATGTCCGTGTTGACGAAGACGCCTGACGCCCCGACGCTCGAAGTCCGCATGTCGCAGACGCCGGTCGAGAAGTTCCGCGAGTACCTCGCTAGCCGCCCGCGCCCGCAGCGGTTCACCGGCCAGCAGCGCGACATGGTCGAGTACATCTTCAGCAAGCACAACCATTTCGACGCCGACCAGCTGATCGACGAGATGAAGCGCGAGGACTTCCAGGTCAGCCGCGCCACCATCTACCGCACGCTCAACAAGCTCGTCGACGCCAGCCTGCTGCGCCGCATCCACGTCGGCGCCCGCACCGTCTACGAGCACGACTACGGCTACGCCCAGCACGACCATCTCGTCTGCGAGAAGTGCGGCAAGATGATCGAGTTCCAGAGTGAGGCGACCGACCGCATCCTCCGCGAAGTCTGCCAGACGAACCACTTCCAGATGCAGGGACACACCCTCATCGTCCGAGGCACCTGCGCCGACTGCAACCGCCAGCGCTCGCCGAAACGCCACCTCGATTTGATCTGACCAACCCCCTCCATCTATCCCCCTAAATATCAAGCCCGCCGCCGTCTGAGGCGGCGGGGTA
>JAYSSW010001105.1:0-2556 GCA_043720335.1 Planctomycetia bacterium | reverse complement strand
CCAGCAGCTCGATGAGCGTGAAGCCGCGCCGACGCGACAGGGACAGCGGAATTTGCATGGATGCTCCAGGGAAGCCAAGAAACAACAAACCTGACAAGCACACGGTAGGCGAGGGATTGTTAGATTTGGCGTGTGTGGATTCGGCGAGGACACCGCGTCGAAAGTGTAAAAGCTGGAATGCTGATCCGCGAGGTGGCGGAATGGAAGCAGGTGTCGCACGCCGCGTCCGCACGTGGCTGCCCCCTCGATTCTGCCTGGAAAAACCGCATAACAACCGTGTGTTTGGTCGTTCCCCGCACCGTCCCTCCCTGTAGTCCCCTCCTTCCGAGACCTCTCCATGTGCGGCATCGCGGGCCTGATCGATCTTCGCGGCGAACGCCCCATCCCAGTCCGGCTCCTGCGACGCATGGCCGACGCGATCATCCATCGCGGCCCGGACGACGACGGCTACCTCGACGACACGCCTGGCATCGGCCTCGCCAACCGCCGACTCAGCATCGTCGGCCTCGCCGATGGCAAGCAGCCCATCTCGAATGAAGATGGCAGCGTCGTCGTCGTTTTCAACGGCGAATTTTTCGACTACCCCGAAGTGAAAGCCCAGCTGCAAGCCAAGGGCCACGTCTTCCGCACCCACTGCGATACCGAGATCATCCCGCATCTGTGGGAGGAGCACGGCGAAGGGATGTTCGCCCACCTGCGCGGGCAGTTCGCCCTCGCCCTGTGGGATCGCCGCCAGCGCTGCCTGATCCTGGCGCGCGACCGCTTCGGCATCTGCCCGCTGTTCTGGGCGGCGACCACCCTCGACGGGACCGATTGGCTGCTGTTCGGCTCCGAGATCAAAGCCATCCTCGCCTCCGGCATGATCGAGGCACGCCCCGACCTGCGCGGCATCGACCAGGTCTTCAACTTCTTCGCCGTCCCCGGCGTGCCGACCTGCTTCGCCGGCGTCAGCACGCTTCAACCGGGGCATTTCATCAAGCTGCAGTTCGGCACGCCCGGTCAGCTCGCGACGATGACCAACCGCCCCTACTGGGAGATGGAGTTCCCCGACCGCGGACACGAGCGCGACAGCGACGACCCGAAGGCGCTCGTCGACGAGTTCGAGCGCATCTTCACCGGCGCCGTCGAACGCCGCCTGCGCGCCGACGTGCCGGTCGTGTCGTACCTGTCGGGCGGCATCGACTCCAGCATCGTCGTCGCGGCGGCGTGCAAGATCCGCGGCACGCCGATCCCGACCTTCACCATCCAGATCAAGCACCCGCAGCTCGACGAGACCAGCCAGGCGGCGGTCATGTCGAGGTTCATCGGCAGCAAGCCGGTCGTCGTCCCGGTCGGCGACGCCGAGGTTCTTGAACACTACCCGGAACTGATCCGCGCTGCCGAGGCGCCGGTCATCGACACGTCCTGCACCGCACTGCTCATGCTCGCCCGCACCGTCCACCAGCATGGCTACAAGGTCGCGCTCACCGGCGAAGGATCCGACGAATGGCTCGCCGGCTACGTCTGGTACAAGGTCCACAAGTGGTTCACCATGCTCGACTTCTCTCCCCGGATGAAGTTCAGCAACCTCGTCCGACGCGGCTTCATGAAGATCGTCGGCGCCCCCCCCGGCACCACGCGCATGATGCACGCCGTCCAGGAGAAACTCGGCGGGTTCACCGCCTTCCAGGAGATGTACGGCCTGATGGGCATGTCGCGGCTGCGCTTCTTCAGTGAAGAAACGCTTCTGACCATCGGCGACACGCTACCCTACGAGTACCTGTCGCCCGACTATGCCAAGATCAACCGCTGGGACCCGCTCAACCAGTCGCTCTACTGGGCGGGCCGCATCCATCTGCCGGGCCACCTGCTCAGCTTGAAGGGCGACCGCATCGCGATGAACTCGTCGGTCGAGACGCGCTACCCGTTCCTCGACGAGGAGGTCTTCGACTTCCTGGCGAAGCTGCACCCGCGCTGGAAGATGCGCGGCATGCAGGACAAGTACATCCTCCGGCTGCTCGGCGAACGCATGATGCCGCGCGAAGTGGCGTGGCGCAAGAAGGGGATGTTCCGCGCCCCGCTCGACAGCTTCTTCAGCCGCAGCGCGCCGAAATTCTTCGACCAGCTGCTGAGCGAAGAATCGCTGAGGCGGACCGGCTACTTCAACGCGCCGGCCGTGCGCTTCTGGCTGGAGAAGGCCCGCAACCAGCAGATCGGCCGGCTGCAGCGCACCAGCATCGAGCTGGGCCTGGTCGGCGTCGTCGCCACGCAGCTCTGGCACCACCTGTTCATCGACGGCTCCCTCGCCGACCTGCCCAGCGACGCCAACCGGGCGAAGCCGCGCTTCGACACCGATTGACGCTTGGGAATCGCCGCGAACCTTCGGCCCCCCTCTCCTCCCGATCTTGGGGGGTGAGGGGGGCGGCCCACGTGCAACATCAGCAACGTAGTGCTCTGTCACAGGATGATTTTATGGTTGCAGCCTGCGTTCGTTTGACGGTTTCGGCTTCTCGACCGCAAGCAGCCAGAGAAAGGGGCAATCGTCCTCGCGCACGTTCCTCACTCCGCTCCGCCCTT
>JAYSSW010001104.1:0-11564 GCA_043720335.1 Planctomycetia bacterium | reverse complement strand
AACCTCGCGGCGTTGCAAATTCAACCAGCCCGCTCACGCAGGCCGTTCGCCTGGACGTGGCAAGCAATCGGCCTTCGTTCCTTACGCCTTCTTCCCGTCTTCCGGGTACAGGTCCGGCAGCGCGTTCTGCTGCACCTCCAGGATCCCCACCTCGATGTCGCTGTCGTCCAGCGCGTTGGAGGCCACCGCTGAGGCTTTGCCGAGCGCTTTCGCCAAGTCCTTCTCGTTGATCTGCAAGGTCTTGTCCGACGGCAGGTACGCTTCGAGGGCGGCGCCGAACAGGACGCGGTAGTGGAAGTTGGCGAAGCTGAGCTTGTCGTTGGGCAGCAGCGCCGCCCGGCGGACACGCGTGCCGTTGACGCGGGTGCCGTTGGTGCTGCCCAGGTCGCGGACCAGCAGCAGCCCGTCGGTGCGGACGATGACGCAGTGGTGCTTCGACACGCTCTTGTGGTCGAGACGGATTTCGCAGTCCTCCTTGCGGCCGACCACGCAGAGATCCTTCAGGATCTCCAGCGCTGGACCTCCCTCGATCGGCACGAGCTGGGCACGCATGTTCGCGGACACGCTGACTCCGGATCGTCGAATGGGCAATCAAGACGGGTGAGGTCAAGTGTGCGGCGCGCGGCGGGGAAAGGCAAGCGCGAGAAACGAAAAATCGGACCGGACCGGCTCCGGGAACGCTGCCTGTCCCGTCGCACAAGTCCGATCCGAAGCTCTGGTGGCTTTCGTTTTCTTAAGGTAGCATAGCAGGCGTCCGCGAACCGGCAAGCCGGAAAAAACGAAACGACGCGATTTCCTTGTGAAATCGCGTCGTTTCACGCATTCGCGACTACTCCAGGATCGCGTGACGGACCTCGCCGTGCACGTCGGTGAGGCGGAAGTCGCGGCCCTGGAAGCGCGTCGTCAGGCGGAGGTGGTTGACACCGAGCAGGTGCAGCATGGTCGCGTGGAGGTCGTGGACGGGGAAGATGTCCTCGGCGGCGTTGTAGCCAAGCTCGTCGGTGGCGCCGTGGGTGACGCCGCCTTTGACGCCGCCGCCCGCCATCCACATCGAGAAGCCCTTGATGTGGTGGTCGCGGCCGTCGCCCTGGGCCATCGGGGTGCGGCCGAACTCGCCGCCGTAGATGACGAGCGTGTCGTCGAGCATGCCGCGCGCCTTCAAGTCCTTGACCAGCCCGGCGGCGGCCTGGTCGACCTCGCCGGCGCTGCCTCGCATGTGGCTGCGGATGGAGCCGTGGTGGTCCCAGTCGCGGTGGTAGAGCTGGATGAAGCGGACGCCGCGCTCGGCGAGGCGGCGGGCCATCAGGCAGTTGGCGCCGAACGAGCCGTCCGCCCCCTGGATGCCGTACAGGTCGAGCGTGCGCTGCGACTCGCTGGCGAAGTCTCTTAATGAAGGAACCGAGCTTTGCAGGCGGAACGCCATCTCGTACTGCGCGATGCGGGTGGCGATCTCCGGGTCATCGACCACTTCGCCTTGCAGGCGGTTGAGCTGTTGAACCGCGTCGACCACGTCGCGCTGGCGCTGGCTGTCGATGCCCTGTGGATTGGTGAGGTAGAGGACCGGGTCGCCGGTGCCGCGCAGGTGGATGCCCTGGAAGCGGCTAGGGAGGAAGCCGCTGTGCCATTGTCGGGCTGCGATGGGCTGCGACTGGCCGAACCGGCCGGTGGAGGTGAGGACGCAGAAGCCGGGCAGGTCGTCCGCCTCGGTCCCCAGGCCGTAGTGAAGCCACGACCCCATCGCGGGCCGGCCGGAGATGGTGCTGCCGGTGTTCATGAAGGTGTGGGCGGGATCGTGGTTGATCGCCTCGGTGCGGACGGAACGCACGATGCAGAGGTCGTCGGCGATCGAGCCGATGTGCGGGAAGATCTCGGCGATCTCCTGCCCCGACTGGCCGAACCGCCGGAAGGCGTGCTGCGGGCCGAAGCAGCGGAGCTGCGCCCCCTGGAGCTGCGCGATCGGCTGGCCGCGCGTGAACGACTCCGGCATCGGATGCCCGTGCAGCCTGGCCAGCTCCGGCTTGTGGTCGAAGCTCTCCAGGTGCGACGGCCCGCCGGCCATGTAGAGGTAGATCACCCGCTTCGCCCGGGCCGGGTGGTGCAGAGGCTGCACGACGCCGTCCCAGCGCGGCACGCTCGCCGCCGGCGGATCGGCGCTGGCCGAGCGCGGAAGCATGCTCGCCAGGGCCATCATCCCCATGCCGGTGGCCGTGTGCTGCAGGAACGTGCGACGTGCGAGGAGAGCTTGGGAGTTCATGAAATCGCCTATCGGTGACGTGTCATTGATCTCGGAGATACAGTCTTTGATGATTCAAAACCGGCGGCAACAACTAACCCTGAGCGCAAGCGACGGGATAGCTGGTTGACTTGCGGAACGAGAATTCTCGCCAACTGGGTTCCCTGCGATCCCCTCGCTTTAGGGTTAGTCCCTGACAGATGTCAGGCAGTGAACAGAACCTGATTCCCTGTGTCCTTCAAGCAAGTCTTGTCATCCATTTTTTCGGATCTTGAGAACTATGAAACACCGCGTAGACTGTCACGCAGTCACTGGCGTATTCGTAGAAAACGACGTATGGGAACCGCTTCACGATCGCGCGACGAAAATCGTCCTTGATTTTTGTGAAAACTTTGGGGCTGCGGAGAATAGCGGTGAAGGTCTTTTCGACTTCAAGAAGGAACTCGCGCCCCAAACCGTCCCTTTTCTCTTCATACCAATCATATCCTTTTTGCATGTCTCGCTCGGCGGCAGGCAGGATGATGAGTCTGTCAGCCGTTGCCATGCAAAATCCTTTCCTTCACTTCCTCCCATGACAAGCCTGAGCTTGGATCCTGGAGGTATTCCTCTTTGCGACGATGCAGCTCCTCGATTTGCCAATCAGGAACGGGAATGTTGTCAGGATTCGCGGAAAGACTATCCCACAGGGTCTCAATCAGAAGAAGTTTTTCACGCGAGTTGAGAGCTTCGATGTCCGGCAGTGCGCTTTTCATGTTTGTGCCCCCTATGCGCCGTGTTTGACGATTAGCGGTATTCGACGATTGATTGCATTCAACACGCCAAGCGAGTGATTTCAGTTCCGCGTGATGGTTTCGTGCAGGTTCAGGATCGTGCGGGCCACCGAGGTCCACGCGGCAAGCTCCGGCGCCGGCAGGTCGCCCGCGGCGGGGCGGTCGCCGACGCGCAGCAGCGCCTGGGCCTCCTTCGCGCTTTGCTGGTAGTGCTTCAGGTGCTGCTCGACGAGCGACGCCAACACCTTCAGCTCGGCTTCGGTCGCGCTGCGCTGCACCGCTTCGCGCATCGCGAACTGGATGCGCGACGGCGTGTCCTTGGCGCCGCGCAGGATGCGCTCCGCGAAGACGCGCGACGCTTCGACATAGGTCGGGTCGTTCAGCAGCACCAGCGCTTGCTGCGGCGTGTTGGAGCGGGTCCGTTCGACGGTGCATTCCTCGCGCGTGGAGGCGTCGAAAGCGAGCAAACTGGGCTGGAGGAACGTGCGCTGCCAATAGGTGTAGATGCCGCGACGATACTGGTTGTCGCCCTTGTCATTGGCCCATTCTCGGGTGGGGAAGTTGAGGAACTTCCAGTAGCCGGCGGGCTGGTACGGCTTCGCGGTGGGGCCGCCGACGTTCGTCACCAGCAGGCCGCTGATGGCGAGGGCGTTGTCGCGGACGAACTCGGCTTCGAGGCGGAAACGCGCCTGCCGGGCAACCAGCTGGTTGTACGGGTCGCGCTGCCTCATCTCCGGCGTCGACTGCGACGATTGGCGGTAAGTCGCCGACATCACCATCTGTTTGATGGCTCGCTTCACGTCCCAGCCATGCGCGACGAAATCACTCGCCAGCCAATCGAGCAGTTCGGGGTGCGTCGGCGCCTGGCCCTGGCTGCCGAAGTCGTCGAGCGTTTTGACGAGGCCTTGGCCGAAATGGAGCATCCATAGGCGGTTGACGAAGACGCGGGCGGTCAGCGGGTTGTCAGGCGACGCGACCCAGCGAGCCAGGTCCACGCGGTCGAGGCGTTTCTTCTCCGTGCCCGACTTCAGCACAGGCAGAGACACGGGAACGCCGGGCGCGACGATCTCGCCGCTGTCGTCGAGCCAGTTGCCGCGCGGCAGGACGCGCACCACGCGCGGAGCGCCGGTCATCGCAACCAAGGTGGTTGGCAGCGACTTCTGGAACGCGGCCTTCTCCTTCTGGGCGGCTTCGACCTTCTGCCTCGCTTGAGCCAACGCCGGCGCGATCGTGCGGTAATGATTCGCGAGTTGCTCCTTTTGCTGCGGCGTCCGTTTGTCGGCAACAACATTGAGCACTGCCACGATTTCCTTCGGCAGCCCCTTGAACTTCGTCGCGGCCACGGTCGCTTCCCACTTCGCCAACTCGGCGCTGACATCCACCGGGATCGCGTTCAGTTCCTTCTGAAGCTGCACGATGCGCGTGTCGAAATCCTTGAGCTTGTCGCCATGCTCCTTCGTCAGAATCGGCGTCTGGTCCTGCCGGCCGACGGCGCGTTCCTGGATGTCCGCGAAGAACGACGCGAGCTTGTAGAACTCCTTCGTCGTGAACGGGTCGAACTTGTGGTCGTGGCATTCGCAGCAGCCGATCGTCATGCCGAGCCAGGCGGTCGAGAAGTTGCGGACCCGGTCTGCGGAGTATTTCGCGGTGTACTCTTTCGGCTGGGCGCCCCCTTCCTCGGTCGTTTGCAGCAGGCGGTTGTAGCCCGACGCGATCTTCTGCTCGGCGGTGGCGCTCGGCAGCAGGTCGCCGGCGAGCTGGTCGATGGTGAACTGATCGAACGGGAGGTTGCGGTTGAAGGCGCCGACGACCCAGTCGCGGTAGAGCGTCACGTCGCGGTGGTTGTCGCTGTGGTAGCCGGCCGTGTCGGCGTAGCGGGCGACATCGAGCCAGTAGACCGCGAGCCGTTCGCCGAGATGCTTCGACGCGAGCAGGCGATCGACCTGCTTCTCGTAGGCGTTGGCGCTCTTGTCGGCGACGAAGGCGTCCACGTCCTGCGGCGTCGGTGGCAGCCCGGTCAGGTCGAACGACAGCCGCCGCAGCAGCGTGACGCGGCCTGTTTCGGGCGACGGCTTCACGCCTTCCTTCTCCAAGCGGGCGAGGATGAACTGGTCGATGGGGTTCGCCGCCCAGCCCGCCTGCTTGACGGCAGGCGCCTTCGCGAGCTGGGGCGGCAGCAGCGACCAGTGCTTCTGGTACTTCGCCCCTTGCTCGATCCAGCGCCGCACCAGCTCGGTCTGCTCCTTCGTCAGATGCTTGTTCGACTTCGCTGGCGGCATGCGGTCGGCGGCTTCCGTCGTGACGAGCCGCTTGTAAAGTTCGCTCTCCGTCGGCTTGCCTGCGGACAGGACACGCAGCGCCCCTTCCTCCTGGTCGAGCCGCAGCTTCGCTTTGCGCAGGTTGTTGTCCGGCCCGTGGCAGGTGAAGCAGTTGTTCGACAGGATCGGGCGAATGTCGCGGTTGAACTCGACCACGTCCTGCGCTTGCAGGCGCGACGACCCAAGGAAGGCGAGGCAGGCGGCGAGGGACAGCGTCCCGGATTGGAAGCGAAGACGCATGGAGAGCTGCTCCAACAAGCGATGAGGCGGGTGGAATCCATCAGGCAGGTCAAGCCCCAATGTAACCGGATCGTTGCGGCGGCACAAGAGTCTGGTGCTCGTTGAAACCTCGGGGCAGGCGAGTGATGCGCCGGCTTCTCGAAGGAACGTCGTAAATCACGGAATCGTGGTTGCACTTCGCATGCGGATTTGGCATGCTCTTCAACGCCGACTTCATCCACGTCGCCCCTCGTGTCGTCCATGGATCGCGAACGAAATGCAGCCAACTTCCGTAGAGCGTCCGCCCCCGGCCGAACTCGACCTGGCAGAACTTGCCCAGGCGTTGTTCGAGGAGACCGCCGACGCGATGTTCCTTTTCCACCCGGAAAGCGAGCAGGTGCTGGAAACCAATGGGGTGGCGGAGAAGTTGACCGGCTTGCCACGGCAGCAGTTGCTGGGCATGTCGATGGTGCATCTGCTGCGAGCCGACGCGGAGGCGGGGATGCAGCGGCTCCGGAAAACGTTCCGCAAGCTCGGCGTGTGCCACGCGCGCGAGGGCTTCCAATTGCGCAGCGCTGGCGATGATCCGTGGATTCCAGTCAGCCTGACGATCACGCGGATTCAGGCCGGTGCTCGCGCGGTCGGCATGGCGCTGGTCCGCGACCTGCGCGGGCAGCGCATGGTCGAGCAGACACTTCGCCGCAAGGAAGCGGAGCTGCTGCGCGTGCTCGGCGCGCATTCCGACTGCGTGTGGAGCATGGAGAGCGACGCGAACGGGCGATGGAGCATGAACTACTGCTCGCCCGTGATCGAGAAGATCACGGGCCGTCCCGCGAGCTACTTCGACGCCGATCCGCAGCGCTGGCTGACGATCATCCATCCCGAGGACCGCGAGAAGGTGATGGGGAACTTCGCCCGTCTCTCGGAGATCACCGCGTCGGACCAGGAGTACCGCGTCGTCCTCCCGGAAGGCGAGATACGCCGGGTGCGCGATCGTTTCCAGGTCGTGAGACTCGAAGAGGAGCGCGTCCGGCTCGACGGCGTCATCGCGGACATCACCGAGATCGAGCGCGTCGAGCAGGCGAGCAGGATCGCCGACAAGCGGTACCGCGACCTCGTCGAAACCTCGAACGACCTGATCTGGTCGGTCGACGGCATGGGCTGCTGGACCTTCGTCAACCGCAAGGCGGCCCTGGCGATCTACGGCTTCGAGCCGGAGGAGATGCTGGGGCGTCCCTTCGCCGAGTTCCTCGCCCCCGGCCAGCTCGAGCGCGACGCCCCTGTCTTCGAGCGATTGATGCGGGGCGAGAGCGTCTTCCACTACGAGACGACGCATCTGCGCAAAGACGGCGCCCCGCTCCGCATGAGCTTCAACGCCATCCCCGCCTTCGACGCCGACGGGCGCGTCGTCGGCACCACCGGCACCGCCAGCGACATCACCCAGAAGCATCGCGTCGAGCAGGCGCTCACCGAGAGCAGGCAGCGTTTCGAGGCGTTCATGAACAGCGTCCCTGTCGCCTGCTACATGAAGGACGCCGACGGCAGGCACATCTACCACAACCGCGAGTTCGTCGCCAAGTTCCCCGACGCGCCGCGGCGCATGCTCGGCCGCCGCGAGGACGAGATCTGGCCCGCGGAGATCGCCGGGCCTCTCCTCGCCAACGACCGCGCGGTGCTGGCGAACGACGCCACCGTCGAGCTGCGCGAACGGGTGCCGACTCCTGACGGCGTGCTGCGCGAGTGGTACGTCATCAAGTTCCCCTTCCACGACGCGCAGGACCGCGTCTACCTCGGCGGCATCGCCGTCGACCTCACCGAGCGGCAGCAGGCGGAGAAGGAGCTGAAAGTGTCGGAGGAGCGCTACCGCCTGCTCTTCGAGCGGAACCTCGCCGGCGTCTTCCGCTCCGCCATCGACGGCAGGCTGCTCGACTGCAACGAGTCGTTCGCGCGCATCCTCGGCTTCGTGTCTCGGGAACAGGCGATGGCGTTCCGCACGCCGTCGTTCTTCTACGACCCCGCCGACCGGACCGTTTTGCTCGAAAAACTGGCGGAAGCGACGCACCTGACCAACTACGAGATCCGCATGCGACGGCGCGACGGCGCGCCGGTCTGGGTGATGGAGAACCTGAGCCTGCGCACCGACTCGGACGGCGAGACGGTCCTGGAAGGGACGATGATCGACATCACCGAGCGCAAGCACGCCGAGCAGGCGCTGCGCGCCAGCGAGGCCAGGTACCGCACGCTGATCGACAGCCTCGACGAGTGTGTCTTCCTCAAGAACCCCGACTCCACCTACCAGGCGGGCAACCCGGTGTTCTGCGCACAGCTCGGGCTTTCGGAGTCGGAGCTGATCGGCAGGACCGACGCCGACCTCTTCCCCGCCGACATCGTGGAGCGCTTCCGCGCCGCCGACCGCGAAGTGCTGGAGGAGGGGCGCTCGGTGCAGACGAGCGTGTCGCTGGCGGTGGCCGGCAAGCCGCGCAACTACCGTTTCAACCGCACGCCGGTCAAGAACGACGCCGGCGCCATCGTCGGCGTCCTCGGCATCGGCTGGGACGTCACCGAGCAGTTCGCCCTGGAGGGCCAGCTCCGGCACGTCCAGAAGATGGACGCCGTCGGGCAGCTCGCCGGCGGCATCGCCCACGACTTCAACAACCTCCTCACGGTCATCCTGGGCAACCTTTCGGTGGCGCTGGCGATGCCCGCGCTGGACCGCTCCCTCTTCGAGCCGCTCCGCAACGCCGAGGACGCGGGCCTGCGCGCCGCCGACCTGACGCGCTCGCTGCTCGGCTTCGCGCGGCGGGCGCCGATGCAGACGACGCCGATCGCGCTGCGCAGCGCCCTGGAGGACCTGGTCCGGCTGGTGCGCTCCACGATCGGTCCCCGCGTCAGCTTGGAGATCCGCTCGATCCCGGACCTGTGGCTGGTCCAGGGCGACCCGGGCCAGCTCAACCAGGCGCTCATGAACCTGACGCTGAACGCCCGCGACGCCATGCCCAGCGGGGGAAGCGTCCGTTTCCACCTGGGGCACTTCGTCCCCGACGCCGACTACCTGCGCACGCACGTCGAGGCGAGGCCCGGAGAGTTCGTCTGCCTGCGCGTCGAGGACACCGGCCACGGCATCCCCGACAGCATCCGCCAGCGCGTTTTCGAGCCGTTCTTCACGACCAAGGAGCAAGGGAAGGGGACCGGCCTGGGCCTCGCGATCGTGTTCGGCATCGTCAAGAGCCACGGCGGCTGGATCACCTGCGAGAGCAAGCCGCAGCGGGGAGCCTCCTTCCGCGTCTACCTCCCGAGGCACGCCGCCAAGCCTGAGGAGGCCGCAAGCCCCGCAGGCGCCGCGCCCGCCGACTTGAAGACCGGCGGCGGCGAGACGATCCTGGTCGTGGACGACGAAGCCATGATCCGCCACATGGCTCGGGCGATCCTCGCCAGGGCCGGCTACGAGGTGCTGCTCGCTGAGGACGGCGTCCGGGCGGTCGAGATCTTCCAGGCCAGGCGCCGCGACATTGCGCTGGTGGTCCTCGACAGCATCATGCCGCGTCTGGGGGGCCGTGACACGCTCGTCGAACTGGTCAAGCTCGACCCTTCGGTGCGCGTGCTCTTCTCCAGCGGCTACACCAGCGAGCCGTTCCACCCCGACGAGCCGACGCAGGTGCGCGGCTCGATCCCGAAGCCGTACCGGTCGGAAGATCTGGTGCGCAAAGTCCGCGGCATCCTCGACGAAGCTCGCCGCCCCGCCGGGCTACCGCCATGCATTTCGCCTGGCCAGGGATGAGACTCGGAAGCGGACCGCCTCACCAACCCTGAGCGCAAGCGAGGGGATCGCCGGACGACTCGCGGAACGAGAACATCCGCCTGGATTTTTCCTGTTATCCCCTCGCTTGCGCTCAGGGTTAGTGTTGGTCTGGAGCGTATCGTTCCTGGCCGAGCAGAGTATAAAAGGAATGTGTCCGACCGAGCCGCCAATCATGGAAGCCCACCGATGCGACCGAATGGCCGATCCGCCGACGCCCTGCGCCCGCTCACGTTCAAACGCCGTTGGACGAAGCAGGCGCCGGGCAGCGTCTTGGTGAGCATGGGGCAGACCATCGTGCTCTGCACCTGCTGCGTCGAGGAGAGCGTTCCGCCCTTCCTCACCGGGCGAGGCGCCGGCTGGCTGAGCGCCGAGTACGGCATGCTCCCCGGCAGCACCAACACCCGCAAGCCGCGCGACAAGGCGGGCAAGGTCGACGGCCGCAGCGTCGAGATCCAACGCCTCATCGGCCGCAGCCTGCGCGCGGTCGTCGATCTCGCCATGCTCGGCGAGCGCACGCTGTGGATCGACTGTGACGTGCTGCAGGCCGACGGCGGCACGCGCACCGCCAGCATCTACGGCGCCTACGTCGCGGTGGTTGACGCCCTCACCAGCCTCAAGACGAAGGTCGGCCCCGCCAAGGCGATCCTCAAGGAAAGCGTGGCCGCCATCAGCGTCGGGCTGCTCAACGATGTCGAACTGCTCGACCTGGAGTACGTCGAGGACAAGGACGCCGAGGTCGACATGAACCTGGTGATGACTGGTTCGGGGCAGTTCATCGAGATCCAGGGGACCGGCGAGGAAGCCACCTTCAGCCGCCCGCAACTCGACCGCCTGCTCAAGCTCGGCAAGCTGGGCATCGACGCGATCACGCTGGCGCAGAAGAAGGCGCTCGGCGCGTCGTGGCCGCACGAGTGAAAGGTCGCCGTCAACAAAAAAATGCCCCCTTCGATCGAAGGGGGCTTTTTCATCTCGCGATGCGACCAGCGGCTACTTGCCGACCACTTCCTCGTACAGCTTGTCGAACGCGGGCGGCGTCTTCGTGGCGGCCTTCTTCAGCTTCTTCATGAACGCCTTCTCGCCGTCGTCCGCTTTGCCGTCCTCGAAGATGGCTTTGCGCAGGAAGGTGACTTCCTTGGCGCTGATGACGCCGTTGTCCAGGATGCTGTCGTGCAGGGCCTTGAAGTAGAAGGACTCGAAGGCGCTCGTGAGCGGCTCCCCCTTGGCCTTCTTCTGCGCTTCGGTTCGCAGTTCGACCAGGAAGTCCCGTTCCTTCGTGTCGATCTTGCCGTCGGCGTAGAGGTGCTTCTTGAGGACCTTGACTTCGTTGTCGTCGATCTGTCCGTCGGCGAGGAAGGCCGCGATGGCCACTTTGCGCCAGTCCGTCATGATGAAACTCCTGATGCTGAGCGCTCCCCTGGTTTCGCGCTTCCCATGAGCGCGAGCGAGGGGGAGCTGATGTCTTTCGCGCTTAAATGCGTCACTAGCATTTCATCCTATGGACGCGTCGAAGCGACGGTTCGCGCGGCAAGCCGCACGCATGGCGGAACTTAGCACGAATTCGAGCGTCGATTTCCGACGTTTTACACGACGCCGAACGCCGATCGCCAGGAAACGACCAACTCGCGCATTTCTTCCAGAGTGACGAAGGCGTTTCGTTTGCCCCCCCTCTCCCCCCGCTGCAATGCCATCGTCCAAGAGCAGCGCCCATGTCACGGGGGGAGAGGGGATGGGGGTGAGGGGGGCTGTTCCTCGTTCTACTTCAATCACGCTTCGGCCCGTGCATGCGGTCCGCCCCCCTCACTCCCGCCCCTCTCCCCCCGCTTTTCCTTTTCCTGCGTGCGACCGGTCGCTGCTGCGGGGGGAGAGGGGAGACGGTCTCGCCCGGCCACGGTTCAGCTTGCCTTGTCCGCGAAACGGCGTCTAATAGGGGTGCGAATTCCTCTCCGCTTCCCGACGCTGAAATCCCGACGACCTGGAGCAAACCGATGTCCCACGACGCGCGACGCCTGGCCGGTGGACTGCTGCTCCTTGCGCTGCTGGCCTGCGGATGCGGAGAGACGGCCGGCCCCGCGCCGTACCAGCCGAAGCCCCCCGAAGTGACCGTCAAGCAGCCCGTGCTGAAGCTCGTCCCCGACTTCGAGTTCACCGGCGAGACGCAGGCGGTCGAGTCGGTCGACGTGCGGGCGCGCGTCGGCGGGTTCCTGAAGAAGCCGCGCTTCGAGGAG